>CAIKKV010000412.1 GCA_903828035.1 uncultured bacterium | reverse complement strand
TGAAGATCCTTTTCGAATTAAGACTTGAATAACGGCTCCCATTACTTACTCTTTCATCATGAAAGCGCCTATTGATTTTCATAAACAAAACAAGCGGAATAGAGACCTATTCAAGAAGATGCTTCCTGACGAAGCTTATATAGGATCCCTCGACCCCACGTACGACTTGAACGCTTTGCGCGCCAAGGATAAACCCAAATACCCAGTTTTACCCTGATTCCTGATCGTTCAATTGCCTATAAAGGAACCCCATGCAAAAGCCACAGCCTGACGCCCTGAAACCGGTCCAGATCAGCTACACGGGAAAAACCGCCTACCAGGCCGCCATCACGCCCGGCTTCGGCTCCAATCTCGTCTCCCTTCAAGCCGACGGCACCGAGTTCATCTATTACGACGAGGCCCTGGTCCGGAGCGGGGAGAAGTACACCGGCGCGTTCAACATGTTTCCGACCCCCTGCCGGCTGGCCGACTGCACCTATTCGTATGACGGCCGGACCATCACGCAGAACAAGCGCGGCGAAAAGGTCTTCATCCACGGCCTGGTGCGCGACGAGGCCTTCTCGTTCACGGCGGAGCCGGCCCGGATTGTCTCCTGGATCGACTTCAACCCCGGAACGCCCGTCTACGAAGGCTTCCCCTTCGCCTGCACCTTCAAGATGATCCATTCCCTCGACGAGACCGGCCTGACGGTCACGTTCCAGGTCATCAACCGCGATACGCGCCGCCTGCCCTTCGGCTACGGCATCCACCCCTACTGGCGCCTCCAGGGCTCGCGCGACGAGGTGCTGATCCGGGTTCCCTGCGACAACCTGCTGGAATCCAAGGACCTGGTCCCCACGGGCGGCACGGTTCCGATTGACGGCTCGCCCTTCGACTTCCGGAAACCGAAGCCGCTGGGAGCCCTGCTGCCGGACAATATCTTCTGGAAACGCCAGCCCGGCGAAACGGCCGAGGTGCAATTCGCCACGCTCGGCCGCAAACTCGTCATCGAGGCCAGCGATCAATTCCCCCACATGATCGTCTACACCGCCGCCGGCGCGGGATATGTCTGCGTGGAAAACCTGACCACCTCGCCCAACGCGCAAAACGTGATCGCCAAGGCCGGCAATGCGGTAGCCAACGTGCTGTTCGCCGAACCGGGGCAGACCGTTGAAGGCTGGGTTCGCTACTCGGTGCGCGCATGAGCCATTCAGCCGTCGTTCCCGTTCCAAAGCTGGAAGAGGATTTCTACGATTGGTGGGCCCGCCATGAAATCAAATGCGCGGAAGCCGCCGCCGGCAATCACGACCTCGTGTTTATCGGCGACTCCATCACCCACCTCTACGAGGGCTATCCGGCCGGCGGGATTCCGCGCGGCGAGGCGGTCTGGCGGGAGTTTTATGCCCGCCGCCGCGCGCTCAACCTCGGCTATGGCTGGGATCGCACGCAGAACGTCCTCTGGCGGCTGGATCACGGCGAGTTCGCGGGGCAAACGCCCAGGCTCGTCGTGCTCCTCATCGGCACCAACAACCTGACCGGCTCGGCGAACGCCCCGGCCAATACGCCCGCCGAAATTGCGGACGGAATCGAGGCGGTATGCGGCCGGATCCGGACGCTTTCCCCGGCCACCCGGATCCTGCTGATGGGCCTTTTACCCCGGGGCGCCGCCCCCGCCGATCCCCTCCGGGCTCCCATCCGCGAGCTGAATACGCGCCTTGCGGAATGGGCGGCATCCCAATCGCTTCTGGAGTTTGCCGATATCGGACGTCTGTTCCTGGAGGCGGATGGCACCTTGCCGCCCCGCCTCATGAACGACGGCGTCCACCCCACCGACCCGGGCTACCGGATCTGGGCGGAAGCCATCGAGCCGCACGTTCAACGCTGGGCGGGCGGCCGGTAATCAGCGGGGCTCACGCCAGAGGCGCAACCCATCCACGTGGGAAAAATGGTGGTCGTAGGTCACCAGCACCGAACCCGTCTCCATGCACTGGGCGGCCACCCAGACATCGTTGATGGGAATCGGGACTCCCTTGGTTTTCAGGGCGAGCTTGATGCGCCCGAAGCAGTCGCTGGTCTCACGGAGAACCGGCAGAACTTCAACCATCGGTTTCGATAAGAATCGCTCAAGAACAGCCACATTCTCGGCATAGCGCCGGCCTCCGCGGAAGCCGGCCTCCAATTCGCCAATGACGACCACCGACACATAGATGCACTCCACCTTGCCCAGTGCCTCCAAAACGGCCTGATCCCCTTGAAAGAGAGCCGTCATCGCGTTGGTATCGAGCAGAATGGCTCTCATTTCCAGTCGGCCTTGTCAACCGCCTCAAGATCCGCCGTAGCCGCCTTGAACTCGTCCGCCTCCCGGGCCGTCCAGATCCCGCAGAACTCGGCGAAGTCGGCCCGGTGGTCAGCGGCAGGCGCCGAACTGACGCCGACACTCGCCGCGAGAAGTTCTTTCAACGTCTGATTCAGACTCTTGCCATCCCGGCGTGCCTTGGCCCGGATCCGCTTTTCAACGGCCGCTTCCATGGCATGAATGGTCATCGTTTTCACAGGCCTCGATTCGTGATGCATAAATGATTCATGATGATTCAAATATACATCACCTTGGGCATGCGAACAAGTGATATATCTTATCCGTATAATCCGTGTGATCCGTGGTCAGCGCATGCCGATCCAGTGATCCTCTAGAAACCAAGATGCTTCTTGAAGAACGCCTCGGACTTGTTCCCGCCCCAGGCATGCTCCTTCTCGAAGAAGTCCAGCTCCAGATTCCCCGAAGCGCCGGCAACCTTGTAGATCCGCTTCACCTGCTCAAAGCACTGCATGGCCGTGTCCACGATGAAGCAGCTGTCATACGCGGCAATGTCCACCAGCAGCGGCCGCGGGGCGATCAAGCCCTGGGCATCCGGCAGGTCCACCAGCTTGAACAGCCCCGGCGCCACCTGCGAGCCGCAATAATTCGTGTCCCGGATGCCGAAGTAGGCCCACAGGTCGCTGTAGCAGATGATCTCCGTCGCCTTGAAGCGCGGGTCGCACAAGGTCGACCAGAGGGTCATCGTCCCGCCGCCGCTCAGCCCCATCACGCCCAGGCGCTTCGCATCCACAAACGGCAGCGTGCACACGAAATCGGTCGCCGCCATCCCGTGCGTCACGTTGATCGAAAGCGCGGTCATGCCCAGCATGGTCGCGTGCAAATAATACAGGTTGCACCAGTCCCGGCCGCCGGCCAGGTTCAGGTAATTCGGCTTCCGGCTGTCGTTGCGCTCGCCGCAGCCCATCCAGTCGATGGCAAACGTGACAAACCCCTTCTTCGCCATCTGGGACCCGTAATTGTAATTGTGGTCGGAAATGGCGCGCTGCATATCCGGGGAGGAATCATTGCCCATCACCGGATCCTTGCCGAACGACCCATGCCCATGCCAGCAGCAGATCGCGGGCCGCTTCTCGCCCCGCTTCAGCTCGGCCGGAATATTCACGTAGAGGATCGCCGAAATATGGGGCCCCACATCGATGATCCAGCGCTGCTTGCGCAGTCCCTCATGCGTCCACTCCGCCAGCAGCTGCGGGTTCAGCGGCACCCGCTTGGGATAGTCCCCCAGGCATTTCATCACCTCGGGCAGCGCCCTGGCCTTCCAGGCCTTGAAGGCGGCCTTATCCCGCCCCGTG
Source organism: uncultured bacterium (assembly GCA_903828035.1). The sequence goes on along the minus strand of CAIKKV010000412.1, from coordinate 11,409 downwards.
AACCGGTGCCTGGGCTTGAGCTCCTTCGCCATCTCGAAGAACATATGCTGCGGACTCAAATTGCGGATCGTCATGGCACTCCTTACGGGTTTGAACTCTTCGTGAGCGATGAAAACGTGTAGCGGGGGCTCCATCCGAGACGGGAACGGGTCAGCCGGCTATCATAGGCGGGCCCGCCCTCCTGTTCGAGATTAAATGACTCCAATTTAAGATCCGGCAAAGCCAGGGCCAGCGCCACCGCCTGGCCGATATCGCGCGGATCCACCAGGGTGCTCTGGTAGTGCTCCAGCTTCTGGCCATACTTGGTCACGCACGATTCGTCGTACACGACCCAGCCGGGCCGCAGCACCGCCGTGCAGACCGCCTGCATCTCGAAATAAAACCGGGCGATCTGCTCCTGCATGATCTTGGTCAGGACATACAGGCCATTGTTGAAGTTATAGGGCCCCGCCCCGATCACCGCATCCGCCCCCGGCGTCTTCAGCAGCACGCCGCCCGACGAAATCAGCACCACCTTCCGCACCCCGGCCTCCACCAGGGCGTGGTACAGGTTGGCGGTCCCCTTCACATTCACATCCATGGCCTGGACAGGCGTCTGGTAGCCCGTCGGATTCGGGGCCATGTGGCAGAGGACCGCCGCCTCCATGCCCGCGGCCGCCCGGCGGCAGTCGTCCAGGCTGGCCAGGTCGCCCGTCATCCCCTCGGCCCCCTTCAGCTCGCCCGGCCGCACGTCAAAGCCGCGCACGGCGTGAACGGCGGAGAGCACCTCCGTCAGCCCCCGGCCCGCATAACCCGTCGCCCCTGTCACCAGAACCTTCATCAGCCGCCCCCCGTCTCTACAATTCAAGCTTCGTTTCGCCGGCGGCGCAATCGGCCTCCAACACCGCCGAGTCGTGCCTGACCGTCAGCCTCAGCGCCTCGCCCGTCTTGACCGTCAGCCGCAGGCGTCCGTCCGCGCCCGGCTCGCACAGCAGGTCCACGGGCTTTTCACCGAACAGCAGGTTCCGGATGCCCTGCCGGCCCGGCATGCGGATCGTCCACCCGATCGCCCGCGCCGGCGCATCCAGCTCGATCCCGAGAATATTCTCGATCAGCATGGCGATCGGCCCGATGCCAGTCCACCCCACGAAATCCGGCTTCACCAGCCGGTTGCCATAGGCAACCATCCCGGGCTTGAAGAACTCGGGCGCGTTGCACTCCCACAGGGTGTGCGGCTCCACTTCCCGATAGGTCCGGGCCAGCCCCTCGAGATACCGGGAGGCAATGCCGTGGGCCACGTCGCCCCGGCCCGCCCGCATCAGGCCGCGGGTGATCATGTAATTGGTGGGCGCCCAGACGCCGCCCACCCAATAGGTGCCGGCGGGGTCGTAGTTGCAGTCATCCGCCGAGAGGGACGGCACGGGCACCGGCCGGTTGAACTCGCGCGGGTCCAGCAGGTGGCCCACCATCGAGTCCAGCCGCTCCCCCGTGCACGCGCCCGCCAGGATGGGCCAGAAGCCCGCCGCGGTCTTGGAGCTGTTGAAGTTCCGGGGAATGTGGCGGTCGTGGTAGAACCGGGTCGCGGGGCACCACAGCTCGCTGTTGATCAGCTCGTCGAGCGCCCGGGCCCGCTTCTCCCAGGCCTCCGCCGGGGCGGCCTGCCCCCGCTTCCGGTGCAGGCGCGCCAGCATGCGGAACGACAGCGCCATCTGGGCCGACAGGTCGATCCAGTCCGCGTGCTGCCCCGCCTCTTTCACCCGGGGCGTCCGCGGCGAATCATCCATGCCGGACGATCCGCCATCCTCGAAGTAATACAGCTGGTAGGTATCGCTCGACCCGCCCCGCTCATCGGCGCTGTTGTCCGCCGCCCGCAGCCGGCGGTGCGGCGCGGTCCGGCGGTTCCGGTCAATCCACTCCATCAGCCGCTCGATCCGCGGAATGACGCGCGGCAGGCGGGACAGGTCGCCCGTCGTCTCGGCGTACTCGCACTCGGCCCAGGCGAACAGGGGCGGATTGATCCGGTCCGCCCACGGCTCCTGGCCGGTGGTCATGTCGTACGTCATCGAAATGTAGCCGTCTTCGCGCTGCAGGTCGTAGAAGTTGTCCAGGCTCGCGATGCCGGGGAACTCTCCGTTGCCATACCGGCAGTACAGCGTCATGAAGCAGGTATCCCAGACCCACTGGTAATTCCGGGCCGGATCCCACGCGGCATCCATGTGATCGCGCCCGCGCGTGTGCCGGATGTTCCGCGCGGCGATGCGCCAGGCGAACTCGTAAAGCGCCGTCCACTCCGGCTTGCAGTCCAAAATAGGGACAGGCAGGGCGCCCAGGTCGGCCGCCTTCGGTTTCGTCGTCATCGGTCGTTCTCCCTTAAAACAGTTCGCCGTCGCGGGGCTTCGGCGGCGGCGGGGGCCGGGGCGGTTTCTCGCCGCCCAGCAGGGCCACCAAGCCCGCCTCGTCCAGCACCGGCACGCCCAGCTCCAGGGCCTTTTCCAGCTTCGACCCGGCCTCCGCGCCGGCCACCACGTACGCCGTGTTTTTCGATACCGCCGAGGACACGGACCCGCCCGCCGCCCGGATGCGCGCGGTGGCCTCCTCGCGGGTCAGGGCGGGCAGCGAGCCGGTCAGGACCAGCGTCTTCCCGGCCAGGACGCCGGCGGAGGCCGCGGCCGCCCCCTCGCCCGCCGCGTCGCCCCGGGGGTTGATGCCCAGCTCGAGCAGCCGCTTCACCACGCCCTTCCCGGCCGGCGATCTGAAATAGGCGATCACGCTGTCCACGACCTTGGGGCCGAAGGCCAGCAGCCATTCACGCGATTTGGTTTTTGCGGCGGATGGCTTGGCGGCCCCCTTCGCCTCCAGCCCCCGCACGATCGTGTCCCTTTCGGCCAGCGCCGCCTGGTAGCCGTCGGCATCCGCCTTGCGCCCGCCCGCCTTACCCGCCTCCAGCGCATAATACCGCTGCATGTCCGCCAGGAGGCGCGAGCGGATCAAGTCACTCAAGTCCTGATGCATCCGGCCCAATTCAAAAGCCGTGTTGGCACCCACCTCGGGAATGCCCAAAGCGGCGATCCAGCGCGACAGCGGAAGGTCGCGGGAGGCCTCGATCGCCTGCAGCAATTTCGCGGCGTTTTTCCGCCCGAAGGTCCGGGGCGCCTCTTGTGTGCCCAGATTGAGATCGCCCAGCCGGTCCACGTCCAGGGCGAACAGGTCGAGCGGCTCCCGGATCAGCCCCTTTTCCACCAGCGCTTCGGCCACCACCTCGCCGAGCATCTGCAGATCCAGCGCCTCGCGCGCCGCCACGTAAAGAATCCGGCGGATATTCTGGGCCGGGCACTGGAGATTGTCGCAGCGCCAGGCCACGTACTGCGGATCCCGCGAGATGGAGCCCCCGCAGACGGGGCATTTCCCGCCCAGCGCCTGGTCGAGGAGGAACGGGACCGACGCCGGCGGCCGGCTTTCGAGGCGGACGCCGATGACCGCGGGAATGACCTCGCCCGCCTTCTTGATCTCCACCACGTCGCCGACGCGAATGTCCTTCCGCACAATCTCGTCCGCGTTGTGCAGCGTGGCGCGGCTGATGGTCGAGCCGGCCAGCAGGACGGGCTCCAGCTCGGCCACCGGCGTCAGGATGCCCGTCCGCCCCACCTGAACCGTAATGGCCGTCAGCCGGGTGAAGGCGGTCTCCGCCTCGAACTTATAGGCAATGGCCCAGCTCGGCGCCTTGGCCGTCCAGCCCACGGTCTCCCGCTGGTCGAAGGGGTCCAGCTTGATCACCGCGCCATCGGTTTCGTAAGGCAGGTCGGGCCGGAGCGCGTCCAGCGCCTCCACCGCCGCCCAGACCTCCGCAAAACCCGCCGCCACCCAGAACCGGGGATGCGTCTTCAGCCCATATTCGCTGAACTGATGCAACAGGTCCTTCTGGCTTTTAAAATCAATCCCCTGCACCTCGCCCGCGGCATAAAAAAGCAACTCCAGCGGGCGGGCGGCCACCATGCGGGAGTCCAGCTGCTTGATCGTGCCGGCGGTCGCATTGCGCGCGTTGGCGAAAGGCTCCTCGCCCGCCTGGCTCCGCTTTTCGTTCAGCCGGGCAAAGCCGGCGCGGGTCATGTAGACCTCCCCGCGCGCCTCGAACACCGCCGGCGGGCTCTTCGTCTGCAGGCGCAGGGGAACGGACCGGATGGTGCGGACATTCGCCGTCACATCGTCCCCGGCCCGGCCGTCGCCCCGGGTCAGCGCGCGGACCAGCACGCCTTTTTCATAGCGCACGGAAAGGCTGACCCCGTCGATCTTCGGCTCCACCACATAAACCGCCTCGGCGCCGCCCAGGCGGTCCCGGACGCGCCGGTCGAACTGGGCCAGCTCGTCGCGGTTGTAGGTGTTCCCCAGGCTCATCATCGGCACGGCGTGCCGGTGCGATGTGAAGCCGGAAAGCGGCTCGCCGCCCACGCGCCGGGTCGGCGAATCGGGATCCGCCAGGTCGGGATGGGCCCTCTCCAGGTCTTCCAGCTCGCGGTACAGCGCGTCGTACTCGCGGTCGCTGATCTCCGGCCGGGCGTCCACATAGTAAAGGCGGTTATGCCGCTCGAGCTCGCCGCGCAGGAACCGGATCCGGGCAGCCGCCTCGTCGCGATTCGCGGAGGGGCTCACGGCGCGGGCCCGGACAGGAAGCGCTGGAAGGCGGGCGCCAGGAGCCCCGCTTCGGCGGCCACGGCCGCCGCCCGCTCGCGCGAGTTGCCTTTGAGATAAACAAGAATCCGCGCCACGGCAAACTCCGGGCCGGTTCCCAGGGCAAGCAACCGGATCTGGTCGCCCAATCCCACCTTGGCGGGGTCCAGGGTATAATATTTCTTTACCGGCGTGTTTTCGGATTGCACCGATTCAATCACCACCGCCGTCTGGACATCCACCCGGCTGACCACCACATCCGCCATGCGCCCGTTCACCGGCAGCTTGACCTTCTGCCCCACCTGCCGCTTCAAGGCGGCCAGCGCCAGGGCTCCCGGATTGCAGCCGCGGACGACCAGACTCCGCATTTCGCTCAATTGCAGATCGCTCACATCACCCGGCTTTGCCTTCGCGAGCGCATCCACAGCCGCCAGGGCCTTGGCCGGGGCTCCGGCCACCAGCTGGCGCACCACCTCATCCGCCAGCGTCTCAAAGGCCGGCGCCGCCGCGGGCGGCGGCTGGGCCTCGGCGTCCCCCGTCGAGCCCTGAACCGCGGCCGAACGCTCCCCGGTCTCGGACGGGCTCGCGTCAGGCTCAAGCGACTCGATCCCGTTCGTCTCCCCCGCCCCGCCCGGATGGCGCACCACGCGTACCCGCGCCGCCGGACTTTCATCGGCGCTCATCTCGCGCCGTGTTTCCACGGTAGCGCCGGAGGGGCCCGGCGACAGATACGTTGGGGCCGGAACCGGCGCGGGCATGCGCCAGAGGGTGAAGCCGACCCAGCCCCAAAAGCCCAGAACAGCCGCGATAACCGTCAGGACCATGAAGACCGACGCGGACGAGACAGGCGGGTGCTCCGGCGCCCGCGTGGGGGCCGCCGTTGCGCGGGCCGCCGTGGAACGGGAAACCGGAGGCATCAGGATGGTGCTGAATGTTGACTTTTTCGCTCCGGGAAGGAACTTGGCGCCATCCAGGATCTTATCCATTTCCTGCATGGCCGGCGGCCAGCCGGGATAGCGATTCCCCGGCTCCTTCATCAGCATCCGCACCAGGACCTGCTGAATCGCCATGGTCACGCCCGGGCCTGAAGGCGCGGGCAGCTGCCCGCTCACGATCAGCCCGACGATCTCTTCCGACGAGTTCCCCTCGAACGGAACCCGCCCGGCGAGCATGTAATACAGGATCGCCCCCAGGGAATACATGTCGGATGGAAAATCGTAGGGCGACCGGTGCTGGACCTGCTCGGGCGAGAGAAAGGGAATGTCCGCGGCGGAGTACCCGATCCGCTCGAAGAGATCGCTGAAGCCGAAGCCCAGGATCTTGACCTCGCCTTCGGGGTTGATCCAAACCTGGTCCGGCGTCAGGGCGAGGTGGAGCAGCCCGGTCTTTTCATAGACATGGCTGAGCCCCTCGGCCACCCAGCGGACGATGGTCAGGGCTTTCTCCCCCTTCACCTGGCCGCGCTGGCGCACATACTGCCGAAGCGTCAGGCCCGCCAGATGCTCGACGACCACCACCAGCGTCGCATCCAATTCCATGACATCATAGATCTGGAACAGGGCCGGGTGCTTGAGTCCCGCCATGATGCGGATATCGCGCAAAAAGGCGCGGCGGGCCTTTTCATCGGCCACGGCATCGGGGCGCAGGACCACCAGCGTCACGTGGCGGTCCAGCGAGGTCTGGTACGCCTTCCAATAGGAGGCAAAGCCGCTTTCGGCTATCTTTTCACTTTGTTCAAAACCTGAAATCTCCATGGAGGGCGATCTCCTCGCAATAATTGATCGCCATCCTATCAAAGGGGGACGAATTCGTACAGCTTCCCTTTTGCCCTAGGGCGCAAAGCAGGAGAGAATCACCTGGGCGTACAGGCGATGGCCGAAATCATTGGGATGGTTGACGCCGTTTCCCGTCAAGTCCAGAAAGCGTTTCCGCTTCATCAGCTCCAGCCAGATCGAGGTCACATCGGCGACGGCGATCCCCTCGCCCGCCAGGCCCAGGAGCGCATCGCGAAAGGCGGGAAACCGTTCGGGTTTGATCGGCGCCCACTCGCTGTTCCCGCACATGCCCGCGACCAGGATGAACTCCGACTCGGGCTTCACCTTGCGGACCGCCTCGACAATGCCCCGGATGTTGGCAATAAATTGAGGCGTTTCCACCCTCAGATCATCATTCATGCCGTAGGCAATGATTACCAAATCAGCGTTCTCGGCGGCCAGGTTGACGGAATCCTCAAGCCCCGCACTGGACATCCAACCGCCCACAGCGCGGTTTTTCAGCACGATCTCCGCGCCGAAAAGGGCACCTAGTCCTTCCGCTACCAAATCCGGAAAAGGCGGTTGAAAAGGCGAAACTCCCGTGCATTTGGAGGCATTCGCTCCGGCTGAAATGCTGTCGCCGCTGACCCCGATGACCATTTTTCGCTTCGCCTTGAGCAGGGCGAGGGTCTTCGGAAGGAATACCGCGTTAGGCGCGGGCGCCGGCCCCCCCCACGCGTCCGGGTGGCTATAGGTGACGCACGTCTGGAGTTTGTGAAAACAGCTCCCTTCTCCGAAAAGAAGCCCGATGTCCGGGTGGCCGCGAAGGCGGATATACGACGGCATTTGAGCGGTAGGCGCGGGATGCAACTCCGCCTCGTCGACAAAGGGGATCCCGCTGCCGGCGGGAAGACTCAGGGTGTCGCCTGAAAGGAGGTAATCCTTTCCTTCGCGATACACCGTGTCGCGTGCCGCCGATTCGACCTTCAGGATCTTTGCGGGGCGGAAAAAGAGCCTGCCTTCAGTCGATCCTGTTCCCTTTTTTACAAAGAGAAGCGGTTCCCCGTAAACCGTGGAGCCCGACCAAAACGGAAAAAAAGCGGAGCCGCTTTCACTCATCGCGCCCCCCGCCGTCACTACGGCGTAAAGTGCTCTTTTCTCAGGAACAGGCACTTCTTGGGGCAGACATCGACACAGTAGCCGCAGATAATACAGGCGTACTGGTTGACCGACCACGACTTGGGCGTGCGCGTCACGGCAATGGCATTGGCCGGGCACCGCTTCTGGCAGGCGCCGCAGAAGATGCACGTGTCGATCTCGATATCCAGGTGGCCGCGGGACTGGTCCGGCACTTCGCGCTTTTCAAACGGATAGCGCCGGGTCCCGGGCTTGTTCCAGAGGTTCTTGAAGATGTTGGAGAGCAGGGTAAACATGATTAGCGCTCCGTGCAGCTGATGCAGGGGTCAATGGAGATGACGATCACTGGCACGTCCGCCAGCTGGCACCCCGTCAGCATGTGCAGGAGGGGCGGCAGATTGGCGAAGGTGGGGGTGCGGACCCGGAACCGCTCGAGGTTCTTCGTGCCGTTGGCCTTGATATAGAAGTTCAATTCGCCGCGCGGCTGCTCGATGCGAGCGAGGGTCTCCCCTTCCGGATTGCCCTTGAACGGAACGGACAGCGGCCCCTGGGGCGCCTTCTCCAGCGCCACGCGGGCCATGCGCAGGGACTCGTGCAGCTCCCTGACGCGGATGAGCGTGCGGGCGTAGCAATCGCCGGCGCTTTCCACGATCTTCTTGAAGCCCACTTCTCGATAGGCTCCATAGCCGGTCTCGCGCAGGTCCATGCCCAGGCCGCTGGCGCGGGCCACGGGCCCCACGGCGCCCAGCTCATGCGCCTTGTCCTTGGGCAGGACGCCCACGCCGATGAGGCGCTGCCTCACGCTGTAGTCGTTGATCAGCGTGGGAAGGATCTCGTGGAGCTCCTTCTCGGCCTTGTCCAGCTGGCGGAAGACGCTCTCGGCCAGCTCGGGCGAGATATCCTTGCGGACGCCGCCGATGCTGCAGACGCCCAGCATAACGCGCGCGCCGGCGGTCTGCTCCATGATGTCCATGAAGATTTCGCGCGTCCGCCAGAGCTGCATGAACAGGTTCTCGAACCCGAAGGCGTCGGCGAGCAGGCCGAGCGCGAGCAGATGGCTGTGGATGCGGTGCACTTCCGCCCAGAACACGCGAAGGTGCCGCGCGCGGTCCGGCACGGTGATGTTCATCAGCGACTCGATGCCCTGGCAGTAGTTCTGCGAGTGCATGAAGCTGCAGATGCCGCAAATGCGCTCGACCAGGTACACGTTCTGGATGAAGTCCTTCTTCTCGGCGATCTTCTCGAGGCCGCGATGGACATAGCCCAGCACGGGCAGGGCTTCGACGATCTTCTCGTCCTCCATGACCAGGCGGAGCTGGATGGGCTCGGGAAGAACGGGGTGTTGCGGTCCAAACGGGATGATGTTGCGGCGAATCATGACGCCTTGCCTCCGTCCGCGTCGGCCGGCTTCGCGCGGATATCGACGCCCATGCCGACGTTCTTGTTGAGCGGCGCGACGGGCGCCCCCTCGGACAGGAGGAAGCGCCCCTTGAAGTCGACGACCATGCCGGTGACCGTCAGGCCGAAAAGATCCTGGATCTCGTTCTCGACCAGCACCGCGGCGAAAAACAGGCCGGTGATGCTGGGGAGCGTTTCGCCGCGCGGGATGCGCACGCGCAAATGCTGCAGCTCGTAGTCCTTGTCGAAATGATACAGGACGTCATGGGCATCGCCCAGGTCCGAGCAGGTCAGGGTCACCAGCCGGTAGCCCTTGTTCTTTAGCTCCCATATCGCGGAGTGCAACTGCGCGACAGGCAATTCCAGCACGTTGGTCAGCATGGGTGGACGGTCTCCTGGGAAACGGGGGTTGCGGCCGCGGGCGGCGGCGCGGGGGGCGCCGACGGCGTGCGCACGACGACCGGCTTGGCGGCCGATCCCTCGGCCGGGTGGTGCCGCTTGGCCTCGAGAAGCAGCGCGGCCTTGACGATGCCGTCCAGCATGGCTTCCGGGCGGGGCGGGCAGCCAGGGACGAACACGTCCACGGGAACAACCTTGTCGATGCCGCCCAGGACGTTGTAGCCATCGGCGAACACGCCGCCGGTGGAGGAGCAGACGCCGAAGGCCACCACGACCTTGGGGTCGGGGATCTGGTCGTAGACGTTGCGGAGCACGCGGGCGTTCCGGTGGTTCACGGACCCGGTGACGACGAGCACGTCGGCGTGCTTGGGATTGCCGACATGGATGATGCCGAAGCGCTCGACGTCGTAAAGGGGGGTCAGGCAGGCCACGAACTCGATGTCGCACCCGTTGCAACTGTTGCAGTTGAAGTGCACCACCCAGGGGGATTTGCTAAGTTTGGGAGTCGCAGGCATTTGGGTTTCCTTGGAGATCAGCGCAGGTACAGCCACACGATGTTGGTGACAGCCAGAAGCAGGGCCCCGGTCCACATGAACCGGAACATCCAGAGGGTCGTCAGGCGGGCGAAGGCGTTATCCACGAGGATCATCAGGAAGAAGCTGGCGCACGCCAGCAGGAACCCGATGGCGATATTCGACGCCCAGAACAGCATCAGCATGTAAAACAGGATCGCGATCTCGTAGAAGTGGGCGATTTCGATCAGCGCCAGGTAGGGCCCCGAATACTCGAGGGTCAGGCCCTTGACAATCTCCTGGTGGGCATGGTGCGAGGTGGCCAGGTCGAACGGGGACTTGTGCAGCTTGATGGCCAGCACCACGAGAAAGGCTGCGAACAGCAGCGGCAGCGAAAGAATCAGCGGCTTCGTCGCGGCCAGGGGCGAACTGAGCAGGAAGCTGCCGTTGACCCGGTACAGGCCGATCATGAGCAGGATCAGGATCGGCTCGTAGGCCACCATCAGCATGATCTCGCGCTGGCTGCCGATGCGGCTGTAGGGCGACCGGACGCACATGCCGCCCAGCACCAGCGAGAGCGTCGAGAAGGCCAGCACGAACAGGAACATCAGGCTGTCCTGCCCCATCACGAGCAGCAGGAAGGCCAGGACCATGAACGCCAGGTGGAGGTACACGTAGACCACCTGGATGCGGTTCACGAGCAGCAGCGTTTTCCGGAACAGCTTGAGGGTGTCGTAGAACGGCTGGAGGATCGGCGGGCCGATGCGCCCCTGGATGCGCGCGGTGATCTTGCGGTCGATGCCGGCCAGCAGGGCGCCCCAGAGGGGAGCCAGGAGAACGAGCCACAGAAGCATGTAAGGGGGATGTTTCATAGTCCGGGTAGGATTACTCCAAACAAGGTGACGATAATAAGCGCCGCCACGGGATTACACCAGGCGGAGATGTTGCGTTCGCCGAAAATCGGAGACAGGTAGTAGCTGTTGACCAGGGCATTCTCGGCCCGGTCGGCCACGCTGCGGAATGAAAAGCTCGAGTCCTCCCCCACCGCGTTTTCCCCGCACAGGTACGGCAGGCGCAGCTGCGTGCGCCGGAAGCACAGGGTCGAGATCACCGCGGCCACGAACACCACGCCGATGACGACGAATATCGGCCAGGACATGAACGCCTCCACCGAATCCAGCAGGATCAGCAGGGAGGCGTCGCCGGTCAGCGCGCCGAACGCGGCGAGGCTGATGGGCTTGATCACGTAATGGTAAATCGGCATGGCGGCCAGCGATCCGGCGATCACGGCCGCGACCAGGGCGACCAGCACCGTCTGCTGCCACACGCCGGCCGACTCGACCTTGTAGCTCTCATGGAAGGAGGCGGTGGTGATCCGGCCGAGCCACTTGGCCCAGAAGAACACGGTCAGCGCGCTGCCGATAATGAACAGGAAGAGCACGGCCGGCGTCGCGATGGCCGACTCGATGGCCATCCACTTGCCCACCAGCATGCCGAAGGGCGGGAACATCATGTCGACCATGCCCACGATGGCGATGCTCGTGGTCAGCGGCATCTTGAACAGG
>CAIKKV010000411.1 GCA_903828035.1 uncultured bacterium | reverse complement strand
TGGAACTCCGCGAGGGAGAGGCCGTGGCGACCATGCTGCGGATCCGCGAGTTCTCGGAAAACGCGAACGTGCTCTTCGCCACCGAGCGGGGCATCGTCAAGAAGACGGTTCTTTCCGATTTCCGGAACATCCGCAAGGGCGGCATCATCGCCATCAACCTGGAAGACGGCGATCGCCTGATCCAGGTGCGCCAGACCGGCGGCCAGGACGAAATCATGCTGGCCACCCGCTCGGGCATGGCGATCCGCTTCTCTGAAGCCGATGTCCGCGTGACCGGCCGTGACACCACCGGCGTCAAGGGCATCACGCTCGAGGGCGACGACGCCGTCGAAAGCTTGGACCTCGTGGCGGAAGGCTCCTGCTACCTCACGGCGACCCGGAACGGCTACGGCAAGCGGACCGATTTCGCCGAATACCGCCTGCAGGGCCGCGGCGGCAAGGGCATCATCGGCATCCAGACCTCCGACCGCAACGGATCGGTGGTGGCCTCGCTGACCGCGCGCGAAGAGGATTCGATCATGATGGTCACGGCCAACGGCATGCTGATCCGCTCGCCGGTCAAGGAAGTCCGCATCATCGGGCGCAACACGCAGGGCGTTCGCTTAATCAACCTGGAAGAAGGCGACTCGCTCGTTTCCGTGACTACAGTTGAGGGCGAGGACGAGACCCGGATCGACCAGGAAGCCGCCGAAGCCGCAACGGCTGCTGCGCCGACAGAGGAACAGGCCCCGACCGAAGACCGCGGCGAAAAGCCGGCGTAAGCCTTCCCTGCTTGAAACGGACAATCAACCTCCGGGTCAGCTTGAACCTATACTGTATGCCTGGAACTATCGCTGGCTTGCTTTTGGCCTGCATCCTGGGCGTATGCCAGGCGGCTGATTTCATCGTCGCGCCGAATGGGCGGGATGACAATCCAGGAACCATGGAAAAGCCCCTGGCGAGCCTGGCCGGCGCGCGCGACGCGGTGCGGCGCAAGCTCCAGGCCGGGGCGGATACCGACATCCGGGTGCTCTTCCGCGGCGGACGCTATCCCCTGCTCTCCCCCGTGGTGTTTGGCTTGGAGGATTCAGCGCCGGCTCACCACACCATCACGTATGAGGCCTGGCCCGATGAGACACCCGTTTTTTCAGGTGGCCGCCGGATCGTCAATTGGCGGCAACTAAACCGGTCCACGTGGACAGCCGATGTGCCTGAGGCGACGGGCGGAAAATGGCGCTTCCGCTGCCTTTACCTCAATGATCGCCGCCGAACCCTGGCACGAACGCCGGATGACGGAACCTATTTTCGCATCTACAGCCCCGATCGCGATACGCCCGACCGGGCCTTCGAGTTTGAAGAAGGCAACGTGCGGAACTGGCCGGAGGTCACTGAGGCCAATGTGGTGGCTCTGATTAATTGGGAAAGCTGCACCCTGCCCATCGCCAAGGTGGACACAAACCGGGACATTGTCACGCTGACCGGCCCCGTGAAATGCCCCCCGAAACGTTTCGATAGAGGGATCCGCTACTTTATTGAAAATATTCCCGACGCTTTCGACGCTCCCGGCGAATGGATTCTCGATCGCCAGGCCGGCCTCCTTTCCTACAATCCGGTGGCGGGTGAAGATATGGCATGCGCCGTTGTGGTGGCACCCGTCACGGTTCAGTTCCTCGCCGTAACGGGCACCGTCCGCCGACCGGTCCGGGGCCTCCATTTCAAGGGCCTCCATTTCCGCCATGCCGCTTACGTGCTGGAGCCAACCGGCCATAGCGATGGCCAGGCGGCGGAAAACGTGCCAGCCGCCATCACCTTTTCCCACGCAACGGACTGCCGGTTCGAACAGGGGGAAATCGCCTGTGTTGGCGGGTACGCCCTTGAGGTTGCCCCGGATTGCCGGGACATCCGGATTGAACAGAATGAACTGCGCGACATGGGCGCCGGCGGCATCAAGGTCCGCTCCGGCTCAAAGCGAATCACGATCCACAACAACTTCATCCACGACGGCGGCGCCGTTTTCTTCGGAGGCACGCCGGTCCTCATCCAGGACAGCGGCGAGAACGTCGTGACCCATAACGAGATCTGCGACTTCAACTGGATGGGGATTTGCGTCGGCTGGAGCTGGGGATTCCAGCCCACCGCCTGTCACAACAACCTGATCGCCTTCAATCATCTTCACCACCTCGGCCGCGGGGTGATGACCGATATCGGCGCCATCTACACGCTGGGCATTTCCACGGGCACGGTGATCCGCAACAACCTTATCAGCCATGTGTGGGATTTCTCGGAAGGTTACCTCGCCTGCGGCATCTACCCGGACGAGGGAAGCAGCGGGCTGCTGATCGAGAGCAATATCGTCACCCAAACCTCCTGGGGCGGGCTCCATGTCCATTACGGGCGGGACACCACAGTTCGCAACAACATTTTCGCTTTTGGCCGCTCGGCTCAGATCCATATGGGCCGGGCGAAAACCAAAGGCGATGGGGCCAACTGGGTTGACGTCACCAACTCCAGCATGCGCTTCGAACGCAATATCGTGCTCTACGAGCGCGGCGACCTCTTCAAGCGGGACAGCGAGCTGACGGCCGATTCCAACCTGTATTGGAATACCGCTGGCCCGGTCATTTTTCAGGACGGCTTGGACCTAGCCCAGTGGAAGGCCAGGGGGCGCGACCCGCATGGAGTGGTAGCCGATCCCCTTTTTGAGGCGGCCTCCAAGGATGATTTCCGACTCAAGCCGGACTCGCCTGCCCTGGCCTTTGGGTTTGAGCCCATCGATACCGCATCGATCGGCCTGGTCGGGGCGCCTTCCTGGGTGGACCAACCGAAATGTATCATCCGCGACCCGGTGGTCATCCCTCCCTTTATGCCCGCTAACACACTTGAGTCCATCGACGAAAGCTTCGAGGACACCCGTCATGACGAACCGCTTCATTCCCAAGTGAACGGAGGCAACGCCGACGCCGGGATCCGAATGAGCGGCAAAACCGCCGCCGGCGGCAAGCAGTCGCTGGAGTTCCACGACGCGCCCAGCGTGGGCAACGTCTGGGATCCGCACATTTACTACAGGCTCAATGCCAACGGCGGCATCGCGAAAGAGAGCTTCGATATTCGCGTGGGAAAAGGGGCCCTTGTTTGCCACGAATGGCGCGACTGGAGCGTCGAACCCTACATTGTCGGGCCTTCGCTCGACATCCACGCGGATGGAACGCTGCTTGCCAACGGCAAGCCACTCATGGCCCTGCCTCCGGGACAGTGGATTCATATCGGGATCGAATGCCCGCTCGGAAAGCAGGCCAATGGCACCTATACCCTATCCATCACCCTGCCGGGGAAACCGGATATCATCCTCCGGAATCAGACGTGCGACAGCCGATTTTCACGGATGACCTGGCTTGGATTTATCAGCATGGCAAAAGACAATCAGGTCTTTTATCTCGATAACCTGAAGCTGAAAAGTCTTTAGTCTTACGGCTTCCTCGCCTTGCCCGGGTCGGGCTGGACGGGCGTTTCAGGCTTGGCGTCCGGCGCGGGCGGCGTCGCGCTCTCAACGATTTCGCGCAACATGGTGCGATAGCCCTTGCCGCCCTGTTCCATTTCCTGGCTCAGCTCGCGGAGAATGGTCTTGGCGCCTTTTGAAGATTTCAGATCCACCTGGATCCGGACATTCCCGATCCGGATCACATCGCCGGGCTTGATGACGGCCACCTGGATTCGCGACTCATTGACCAGGGTGCCGTTCGTGGAGCCATAGTCCTTGAGCACATAGTCGTTCTCCCAGGGCCGGATCCCGCAGTGGAGGCGGGAAACCTTTTCGCCCTGAATCACGACAGTCGCTTCCGGCCCGCGGCCGATCGTAGTCACCTCTGCGCCCAGCTCTTGCTCCACCAGGTGACCTTCGGGATTGACGAATCGCAGCAGCATGGCCGTTCTCCTCCGCTTCAGGCATTCATGTAATCGATGAGCGTCTGGCGATAGGCCTCGGGATTCCCGATGTCGAATCGCCGGCCTTTCACCACATGGCCCATAAACCCGTCCTCCTGGCGCACCCGGTCCAGGCACGATGTCAGTTGGAACTCCCCGCGTTCGCGGATGTTATGGGAGATATGTTCCTCGAGAAACTCAAAAACGCGCGGCGTCAGCACGTACTGGCCGCTCAGCGTCAGGAAAAGATCGTCCGCCAGCCGCTCGACACGCAGC
>CAIKKV010000410.1 GCA_903828035.1 uncultured bacterium | reverse complement strand
CTACCCGCAGGTCGTCTATGCCGCGGGCCCGTCGCCGTTCGGCCACGCGCTGGCGTGGGGCGATGCGACGACGCAGGGATCGACGATGCATCTCACCGTCTTCAACTGGCCGGTGGATGGGCAGCTCTGGATGCCCGGCCTGAAGACGGACATCGCCGCCGCCGCCATCCTGAAGCCGGACGGCGCCTCCGCGCCGGTCAGGTGGCAGACGGAAGGCAACTGGACGGTGATCGCGCTGCCGCCGGGCCCGCCCGCGGACCGTCCCGCGTCCGTGCTTGCGTTGACGCTGAAGGGTGGCGCGAAGGGCGACGAGACGCTGGGCATCTATCCGAACTGCGCCTCCGACCTGCCGGTCGAGTTCGCGGAGGTCACGGGGGCGGTCAAGAAGGAGAACCGCTGGATGGACAAGTTCGGCGAGTGGAAGTTCGCCATGCAGGCCGGCGCGTGGCAGCCGGGCGGGAAGTGCGTGTGGACGGTGGAGGTCGCCAAGGCCGGCGACTACTACGTGGACCTGGTGCTGAAGGGCAAGAGCCGCGTGGCCTTCGCCATCGAGACCGACGAGGGCGGGAAGATCCAGAACCAGCAGGCCGCCGCGTCGCTGTACCACACGCAGCCGTTCGGCTTGCTGGCCTTCAAGACGCCCGGCCGCCACACGCTGACGGTGTATCCGGTCGAGGGCCACGACGAGACGACCAGCCTGAAGGCGGCGGTGCTCCGGCCTGCGGAGTAGCCTGTAGAGGGGCGCCGCTCCGAGAGCGGCGCCACATTTGCGGGACCCGATCGTCTCCTGCATCGCGCGAAAAGGCTTTTCCTCCGCGCCGGTTCACGATTAAGTTTCCAACCTTAAATAAGGGGTGCTCATGATGACGAACCATCGATTCCGAACCGCCGGCCTGGCCACGATCTCCCTGCTGCTCGCGGGCGTGACCCTGGCGGCCCCGGGCCTGCGCGCCACGGTCCAGGCTGACCGGCCCGGGCACGAGATCCCGAAGACGCTCTACGGCATCTTCTTTGAGGACATCAACTACGCGGCCGACGGCGGGATCTACGCCGAGCTGATCGCCAACCGCGGGTTCGACTGGCCGACCCCGAACCTGGAGGCGTGGACGAAGGAGTTCCGCGGCGGCGGCATGGCGCGGCTGAGCCGGCCGGCCGGGTTCCCGGTCCATCCCAACAACGCGCAGTACCTGCGCATCGAGGTTTTCCATCCTGGGAAGGACGCGGCCGGGGTGGGGGTGGCCAACGCCGGCTTTGGCGGCATCGCGCTGAAGCAGGGCGCGACCTATGACCTGGCCTTCTATGCCCGCCCTCATCGCAACTACGCGGGCGGGCTGACCGTGGCGCTGGAGACGAAGGAAGGCAAGAAGCTGGCCTTCCACCGGATCGGGCCCAAGGACTGGCGCAACCAGCAGCCGGCCCAGCCCGACGCGTCGCCGCTGGATCCTGACGCGCTGGCCAACTGGGTCCGCTACACGGGTGAGCTGGTGCCCGGGGAGACGGTCACGGACGCCCGACTGGTCGTGCTGTGCGACGCCCCCGGCACGGTGGACCTGGAACTGGTCTCGCTCTTCCCGCGGGACACCTATGGGCAGCGCCGGAACGGACTGCGCGCCGACCTCGTTCAACTGCTCAAGGACATGAAGCCGGGGGCGGTCCGCTTTCCGGGCGGCTGCATCGTGGAGGGCGTGGATTTCGCCAACATGTATGACTGGAAACGCACGGTCGGACCGATCGAGCGCCGGTCCCTGAACCACAATTCGTGGGGCTACTGGCAGTCGCACGGGCTGGGCTTCTTCGAGTACTTCCAGCTGTGCGAGGATATCGGCGCCGCGCCGCTGCCGATCCTGGCCGCGGGCATGAGCTGCCAGTTCCGCAAGGCCGAGCTGCTGCCTCCGGACGGCCTGGACATGGCGATCCAGGGCGCGCTGGATCTGATTGAGTTTGCCAACGGCGACCCGGCCACGCCGTGGGGCAGGGTGCGGGCCGAGATGGGGCATCCCGCGCCGTTTCGCCTGAAGATGGTCGGCATCGGCAACGAGAACTGGGACCACGCGTTCCTCGAGCGCTATGCCGTGATGTACAAGGCGATCAAGGCGAAGCACCCCGAAATCGAGATCGTTTCCTCGGCCGGTGCGGGGCCCGCAGGTGCGATGTACGATCTCGCGTGGAAGACGCTGCGGGGCACGGGCGCCGAGTGGATCGACGAGCACTACTATGTGTCGGCCGACTGGCTGTTCCAGTCGCAGCACCGCTACGACAACTTCGAGCGCAAGGGGCCGAAGGTCTACGTGGGCGAGTACGCCTGCCACCTGCCCGGCCGTGAGAGCAGCCTGTATGCCGCGCTGGCCGAGGCGTCCATGATGACCGGCTTCGAGCGCAACTCCGATGTCGTCGGCATGACCTCCTACGCGCCGCTGTTCAACAAGGTGGGCAACACGCAGT
>CAIKKV010000409.1 GCA_903828035.1 uncultured bacterium | reverse complement strand
CCTCCGGTTGTCCCTCTTTACCATGAACGGCGATCAGGTGTCCTTTTCCTTCGCCTCGCGAGAAAACGTAGGCATAGACGCCCTCGAGTGCGATCGGCCCCACGCTGCCACCGGGCGTCAGGGCATTGAAGATGCCGCACGCCACAAGCAGCGGGGCGGGGTGGCCCCAGGCGTCCGTGCCGCAGTTCGACTGACCGCCGGGCATGCGCACGTGATAAAGACAAAGCGCCTTGGCGTGACGGCCGGCGACGCCTAGTGGATGAATCTGCTTCGAAAGCGTGGCGTCCAGCCGTTCCATTAAATTCGAAACGTAGGCCGCGCGCTGCTCGCCGTTCGTGGCGGGCGCCGCGGCGAGACACGCGTCCTTGCCCCAGCCATTGAACGTTCCGGACAGATAGTTGAAAAAAATACTGCAGTCGTAGAAATAGACGGGATACTCCGGTCCCCCGAGATCGGCCGCCGCGACCGCCTTTTCCGCCCTCGCCGGCGTGCGGCCAAGATCGTAAAGGCCCGAGCAGGAATCGCGCCCCGCGCGCACATAGGTGTACGCCATGTGATCGGGATAAATGGCCAGAACCTCCGCCTCCGGATTCGCGGCGCGCAACGCCCGCGCCGCCTCTTCGCAAAGCCGGCGATAGGGAAGGTTGGGGAAGGTGCACTCGTCCACGATCTGCCAGGTCTTCACATACGGCCGGTACGCTTCCGCGGCCGCGCGCATGTAGGCGCGAAAAGGTTCCAGCCGGATATGCTTGCGCTCGACCGACATCGGCGACGGGTTGATCCCGAGCGTTTTGCCAGGAATGGGGACATCGCTCAGAAGCTCGCGCGGAAGGCGGTCCAGCATCGCACTAGGCCCGATGTTGCCGATAAACCGCATGTGCTGTTTTTCCGCGGCCCACTTCAGGCGATGGGCATATTTCCCGAAAGGGAGCTCGCCCTGCTGCCAGACCTTGTGCCACTCGCACATCTCCCCGGCGGAGCTGAGCAGGTTGTTCCAGAACAGGTTCAATCGCGAGGCGAGCTCGAGGGTCGGCCGATTCATCTGGGCGTAGAGGCCGATGGGATTCCACGCCTTGGGGTCCGCTTTCGGCAACACATAAAAGGGAAGCTCAAGCCGCCGGTCGACGGCGGCAAGGCCGAGCTCTTCGCCGTTGAGAACAGTCACCTCGAGACGGAAGACGCCCGTGCGATTTGAAGGAAACAGGAACACATGATCCCCGGAATCCGAAGCGGGATACGACTCGCCAAAGGCGCCGGCAAGGCGGGCCGCCAGGCGAACTTCGCCGGGCTGCGCCTCCGGTGCCGAGAAACGAAAAGCCACTCGCACGGGCTCGTCCGTGTGGAAAATGCCGAACGGCGGCGCCGCAACCAGCCCAGCTTCCGGTCGGGCGGGGCGCCACTCGGTTGCCTGTTCTCCTTTTTCAAGCTGGATCGAATCCACCCAGGCCTGCCCGCCATGAAGCTCGTCGGGAATCAGCCGGTCGGATTGGACGGATAGCTTCAGCTTCTGCGCGCCCTTCAGCCGGCCGGTGGCGCTCAGTCGCCGCCAGCCATCCGCCGGACTCAACGTCGCGGATATTTCCACACTGCCGCAGGAAAGGCGGAGCGTCACCGGATTGTCACAGCGCGCCCACGCCGACAGGGTGTAGCGTTGCTCTTCGTCGGGAAGGGGGACAACAAACGCGCTTTCGGCCTCCGTTCCCAGGGGCTGACGAAACGAACCGCGCTCGTAGGCGCGAAGCCTCAGGCTGAACGGCCCGTCATGCGCGATTGCGGAATCAAGATCGCCGTTATCCACCACGCATCCGGATTGATACGAACTTCGCCAAAGCCGATACACGCCCGTGTCGAATCCTGAATAAGGGACAAGATTCCGCGGGGCTTCCCCGCCGAGGGCGGCGGCACATCCCCAGCTGGCGATCAGGCCCGCGGCCGGCAAGACATAGCGGAGGAATCGTTTCATCACACCGGAAGATCCGTATAGACCAGCACGCCATGACGCCGAATGTTCGGCAAAAGGGTTTCAACACGGTCGCCGCGAAGGCTCCACGCGACATCGCAGGGCTCCCGCCCCGGCGCATAGAGCTTGGCGTCTTCCGGCGGACGAACGGCCTGAAGGCTGAGCGGCACATCACGCGGCGACGTGATCGGACCCGATCGCAATAGCGGGATGGCCACGCGCCCATCGGCCAATCGCAACAGGTCCAGACGCAACTCCGGAGAGGCGGCGGTGCGGACGCTTCGCGCCGAAGGGGCCAGCCACTCGATCGCCTCCAGGATCTCGGTCCTGTTCCGGGGCTCTTTCCAGTACCGGCTGTCGATCCCGTCGTAATGAACGTTGTAGCCGCTGCGGAAAGCCCGGGGGCGATGCACATAATCAAGGGCGGGGAGATAGGCGACGCGGCCTTTCCCGTACACGGACACGGCCGGCTGCCCGGGCGTGAAACGTCCGGCGAACTGGCGGTTCGGATCGAACGTGATGGCCTCCTCGGTGCCGACCGAGGCGCTGCGCACCGCGCCGGCAAAGAGGTGTGCGAACGCCGGAGCGGACCGCTTCCGGGGTTCACCGGTATAGGCGCCGGACCGCTCGGTGATCAGCAGACTGCCCCCGGCGGCGACATACGCCGTAAGCCGCTCAACCTGGACGGCGCTGATGAACTCGACATCGGGCAGGATCAGCAGATCAAAGGCCGAAAGATCTTCCCGCTCGATGCATCCATCCATCACGATCGAGAAGGGCATGCGGTTGGCGAACAGCAGTTGCTCCACGACGGCCGCGGACAGGTGCGTATCCGTGCTGACAAAAGCCAGGCTCTTCCGGCTGCGCCAAACGCCCACGCGCGCCGCGGAGACCGCGCCGACATAAAGCTCGCGGCTCCGCTGGAACTGCTCCAGCAATTCGGCGACGCCCGGCTGCGCCTCCTGCAGCGGAGCGCGGCCCGGTTCGGAGTATCCCCACCGCGCGTTGATTCCGGGGTGCCCGCGAAAAGCCAGGTTGAACGCCAGCTCCGCCTCGTCGCGATAGGCGGACACGCAGGGCTTGCCGGTCCGGCGGAAAAAGAGCGCGCCGCGCATCCGGGACGATGCGGGATCGGCCGCGCCGGGCTCGTCATCCGGCCGTATGTCTGGATTTTCATCGAACACGAAATCCACGTGCGCCGCCTGGGCCTCCTGATCGATTCCGTGAATCAGCGCCTGGTTAAACCCGAAAACCGACTGGCCGTTGCTGTCGATGCAGATTCCGGGATTCAGCCCCCGGGCATAGGCCGCCAGGTCGGCGATGTAATCCGTGACCGTCCATTGGCGGAACTCGATCCACTCCTGCATCAGCGGGTTGTCGAATCTTTCAACGTCCCACGGCGGCGTGAACCGCAAATAATAATTGGGGGCGCGGAAGGTTTCGAACCCGGCGATCCCGAACCGCCTCTTCTGCGATTCGGCGTCCGGATAACGGGCGCCAAGGAACGCGCGGAACGCCTTCTGGCAGTGCTCGCAATGGCAGCTGTCGGGCTCCGGCCAGACGGCGAGGTTGTCAAAATGGAGCAGATCTGTTTTCACCACGCGTATCGCCTGCTCGATGGCCCGCTTCATGCGTAATCGCCAGCCGGGAGAGTTGAGGCACGCCACCCAGCGAAAGGTTTGCAATCCGCCGTAGTGGACCCGCCGGTTGTCGTGGGTTTGGACCACCCACTCCCCGCACTCCGGATGATCCTTGAGCATGGACTCGAAGTAAACGGTGTTGGCCAGGTAGACGCCGTGCCGGATTCCGTGCTGATGGCAGAGCCCGGCGAGCAGGCGGGCGCGATCCTGGTCCTCCGCCTGGTCGGCCTCACCGAAGCCGCGGTCGAACTGGCCCAGCAACACGGTGACGCCCAGTTGTTTCAGCCGCCGGACATGCTCGTCGCTGTACTCCCAGGCGTAATCCTCTTCCACCGTTTCGGAGGGAATGCCCCGGCGGATTCGGGCAGCCAGCGGATGCCAGCCCCCGGCGATGACGAGCCCCTCGGTTTGCCACCAAGGCGCGGAAATTGAACTCGTGGCGTTCTGCCTCACCCTCACCCCCGTCTTGCTGCCTGTGTTACCGGGCGGCCGGCCGCGGCGTGACACGTTCAATGAGCCCCCTGGCCGTGGCGAACATGATCCCGTCAATGGCGCCCTCGGGCACATGCAGCGCCCGGAGTCGCGCGATGAAACCATTCCGCTCGGCGATCAAGGGAGAGTGGTCGCTGGTCACGTCGCTGCCGAAGAGTATCCGATTCGCCAACCCTTCGGCAACCAATCGTTCCAGCGCCGTCCGTCCATCCGCGGTCTTGAGGCCCAGGTGCATGTGCTGGATATAGAGATTGGGCGTCGCCTTGAGCTCCCGGACGGTCGCCTCGATTTGTCCGCTCCCAAGGTGGGCCAGGAGCATCGGCGAGCCGGGGAAGCGGCGGGCGACCGCCGCCACGCGGGCATGGGAAGACCCCGTGTCCTCGGCTTCCGTGTGGAACACGATGGGCATATGAAGCTCGGCCGCCTTGGCCCAGAGCGGGTCGAATTGCGGGTTATCCACCTGGACTTCATATTTGCTGAACTTGACCAGCGTCTTCAGCCCCACGCATCCTTGTTCCCACATCCGCTGAATGTGCCCGGGCGTATCCGGCCCCGGCCGCGGAAAACCGGGGAAGCCGTTTTTGTTGAGCTGCAGATGCCCGAAGCCCAGGAAAACGTCGGGCGCCCGGCGCATCGCCTCGAACAGCTGGTCGTTGCCCGTAAACAGACGGCCATAGGGAGGGTGTTCATTATAAAGGATCGAAACCGTCCAGTACTGGAACCCGTGGCGGCGCGCCATCAGGATCGAATCGCGCAAGTCCGTGTCCGTCGTAAGGTGCACGTGGGTGTCGACCAGGGTGGGGCGATCCGCCACCGTTGGCGGCAGGGGAAAGGCTGCGTCGGGCTGCACGCGAAAGCGCAGGGTCATGCGGGCCTGATCGCCCGCCTTGGCCTTGGTCGCCGCATTGTAAAACATGAGCGTTTTGCCGCTGCCACACATCAGCTTGGCGCCCTTGGCATCCAGGAAAGCCGGACTCCCTTCGCTTTTCAAATCAAAGCGCCAGCAGGTCCAGAGCCCTTCCGCCGTACGAATGACCGTCTCGGGCTCAAACCGGTTGGTTTCCGCAAAGAACCGTTCCGCCGGCGCGAGCAAGGGGGAGTCCCCAAGGGGGGACAACGCATACGGCTGCACGCGCTGGGCGGTCACTTTCCCGTCCCGCTTGCAAAAGGCCGCCGCTTCATCGAACCGGATGGCATCCAGCACAATCCGCATCAAGGGAGCGCCGGAGATCTCATTGGTGAACGCCCGATCAAGCGTGTACCGAATCCCTTCCGAATCCAGCGTGAGACAGGTCCCCTCCCGCCGGAACGTGACGGCTTCCGTCGCCTGCTCCATGTTGATCGGCATTTCGGCCGAAATCGTGAACAGCGGATCATACCCGTTTGTGCTGATATAATAGACCGTCAGCTCCGTCTTTCCCCTGGCCTCGCGATCCGTGATCGCACGCGAGGCGCCCACCGCGTACGGCGGCCTTTCGAAGAAAACCATTCGGTTCGTTATAGTCGCCAAATCGGATTTCTCGAAGGCCGCGGCGGATAGAACCAGGCTGAGGAATAAAAGCGGAGCGACGCCGAGGCGGCTCCCGGTCCGAAAGCAAAGGGAAAACGTCATGACATTCCTTTCACAAGGGAAAAAGGACCGGCATTCAACTAGACCAATTATTACAAGGATGCCGAGGGGAGCGCAACTCTGAAATCCCCTTGATCCGGAGCGTTTAGTTGTTCCTTTGCGCCGGCCGGTCCAAAAAACAATCGTCACCGGCCCGGCCGATTGGTAGTGTACCTAAATGGCAACACCTCCATACCCGGCGCCGCTTCCGCTTTCAAACGAGGCGCGCCGGACGTTTGTGAGCGAGTTTTTCGCTGTTCAGCTCCGCCTGTTGCATGGCAAGCTCCGCGATCCTGCGGCGCTGCCGGCCGGCGCGCCCGGCGACTCGAACGTCCTGCGGCGCACGGATCGGCTGGCGCGCCACTGGACCATGCTTTCCCTGGTCTTTCAAAACGCCACCCACACTCCGACCCATCTGGACAATCCCGCCTGGGCGGCCCGGATCGGGGTCCTTCAAGCCTTGTTCGCGCGGTACCCCGGCCCCTCGGATGGCGAAGCGTTTGAAACGCGCGCGCTGGACGCCTTGATTGAGCTGCTCGACGCGGGCTGGAAGGCCTATGAGCGCAGTGATGCCGAGCGCCCCTGGTTCGGCTGTTTCCGGGGCGAGGTGGATCCCGCCACGCGATGCCTCTCCCTGCATGTGCGGAACGCCGTCCGCCCGCGGTCCCCCTTCGAAGATCCGGCCGGGCGGCAGGCTGAATTGCGGGCCATCTGCCTTGAAGCCGAACGCTCCGGCGAGCCCCCGCGGGAAGTTCGCTGCGCCTCCTGGCTCAACTCCCTGCCGGCGTTCCAGGCCTTGTTTCCGCAGGCCTATGCCGAGTCCCTGAAGCCGGAGGGGCCGTTCCCGGCCGGCCTGGGCTGGTGGGGCCAGCTGATCGGCCGGGATGGAACCCTGCATCGCCGGCGCGCGGAAGCCCTGCGGCAAACCGGACACTTCGAATACCCGCGCCTGGCGGGGCAGTGCCCGTTCCGGGTTTTCAGGGAATCCCTTGGGCTTGGTCAGCGGTGATAAAAGACTAATACGGCCTTCTGGAGCCAGTAGGCGAGAAGGCCGGTGACGGGCAGCGTAAGCACCCACGCCCAGAGAATGCGGCCCACGACGCCCCACTTGACCGCGCTCATCCGCTTGGTGCAGCCGACGCCCATGATCGCCGTGGAGGCGACATGCGTGGTGGAAAGCGGAATGCCCCACTGGGTCGCGATGTGAATCACCGCCGCCGCGGTCGTCTGGGCCGCGAATCCGTGAATAGGCTGCATGCGCACGACCTTGTTGCCAAGCGTCCGGATGATTCGCCACCCGCCGAACGCCGTTCCCAGCGATATGGTTACCGCGCACATCATCTTGACCCAGAAGGCGACCTTGAACTCCGGCGTCCGTAAAAACTCGAACATCGGGGACACGTGGTCAAAGGCGCCGCTGCGGGTTCCCGTGAGAAGCAGCAGCGCGATGATTCCCATGGTTTTCTGCGCGTCGTTGGTGCCGTGGCTGAAGCCCATCCAGGCCGCGCTAACGAGTTGCAGCTTTCCGAACACAAGGTTGATCACCCGCGGCCGCATGCGATTGACCAGCAGGACCAGCGCCCACATCAGCAGGAAGCCCGCGGCAAACCCGACGACGGGCGCCGTGAACATGGGAACAATGACCTTGTGCAGCAGGCCCTCCATTTTGCCGGTGGCCGGATTCAGGACCGCCCAGCGGATACAGGCGAAGTTATCGTGTGAAGCGGCGAGGGCGGCCCCGCACAAGCCGCCAATCAGGGCGTGGCTCGAGCTCGAGGGCAGGCCCAGCCACCAGGTGAGCAGGTTCCACAGGATGGCGCCCAGCAGCGCGCACACGATGGTTTCCGGCGTCACGCTGGAGGTTTCAACCAGGCCCTTGCCAATGGTGCTGGCCACGGTGGCCCCCACCAGGGCGCCTCCCAGATTGCAGAGCGCGGCAAGAATAACGGCCTGTCGTGGGGTCAGGACCTTGGTCGAAATGCTGGTGGCGATGGCGATCGCGGTGTCGTGGAAGCCGTTGATGTATTCAAACGCCAGCGCGATGACGACGCCTATGAGAATGAGTGTCATGTTGCCTTAGGGGTAGCTTGAGCGCCTCAGGAATGCTTGAGCACGATTTGAAACACCACGTTGCCCGCGTCGCGGCACCGGTCGACACACCGCTCCAGCATTTCGTAAAGATCCAGCAGGATAATGACTTTCAGCGTGTCGTGCTTGCCGCTGTAAAGCTCCCGGATCAAAGCCAGCATGACTTTATCCGCCTGGCCTTCCAAGTGGTGCAGCCGGTCGTTGTCATCCTTGACGATTTCGAGGTTGGATTTCGTGCGGAGGCGCCGGACCATCTGCACGACCGTATTCACCGCCTCCCCGAGCAGCTTGACCTGCTCGGAGAAATTGACGCCGCGAATCTGGTCGTCGCACAACAGGTACTTCTCGCCGAACTTCTCGCACGTCTTCGGAATCTTGTACAAGGCGATGGATAGCGCCTCGATGTCCTCGCGCTCCAGGGGGGTCACGAACGTGCGGCACAATTCTTCGGTGATGGTTTCCGTGATCTTCTTGTCCTTGCGGCGGGACAAGATAAACTCGTCGAGCGTGGGCAGCCCCGCCGGCTGGCTGATCATCTGGGCCAGCAAGTGAACGCTGTTTTGCGCCGCCACGGCGCTGGCCTCCAAAAGATCGAAAAACTTGTCATCGTATCCGAATAATCGGCGCAACGCTTTCATGCTGTCTTCCTCTCGCCCGCACGTCCGCTGGAATCCATACGGAGTCCATTTCAAGATTTGACATTAAATCACGCCTACGCCTTAAAATCAATCCTCCAGAGGAAAAATACCTGCTTAAACCCGATTTGGAGGAAAAAGCGTTCCCCCTCGCCGGGGGGAAAAGAAGCACTTCCGGAGGCGGCGCTGCGGCGCCAAGGTCTGCCCGCAACGACTTCATCAGGTCCGGCCACTCCTCGGCTTTGCGAGGAAAGGCGGCAAGGCACTTGCGGATGTCGTCCTCGTCCGCCGGTTTTCCTTCCTCTTGCCGCTGGGCCATGGGACAGCAGCTGCGGAGCGTAAATCCAGCACTCGATCCGTCGGTTGCATCCTCAGGGCCTTGGCAGCCGACAAGATCGCCCTTCTCCAACCGGGCGCGGAAATCGGCGGCCTTCACACCTTCTTGGGCCCGTGAAGGCTAGCCGTGCTGCCCGGGCCCACACACACGGCCATCCGCGTGACGGGAGCGTCGCGCTGGATGGGACCCTGCGGATCGCCCCGAACGGCGTCTCTCACCCGCGCCCCGGCAATTCGCGGGATCTGATCGTCGCGGACGCCGATAGCACCGGCGCCGAAACCTTGAGCGGACCCTTCCGGACCACGGACCTGACGACGGTCAGCAACGCCGGCCCACTGGCGCTTGAAATACGATACCATCGCAAAAAAGGTCGTGCTGTCCCGGCCTTCCAAAGGCGCCCTGATCGTCTTGCGCTAAGAGGACGACGCTTCCCGGGCGGGGCCTCCTCTTTTAATGACACAAACGGCGCGGTAGACTAAGATATCGCTCCGGTATCCACGCGTGAAGCCCGAACGCAGGGCGGCGAGACGCGAGAACGTCATGAACAATGGAGTCTGGTCATGTTCCAGGTGGCTGACGGGCGATTCAAGAACGAGACCCCCGGGATCCCTTTCTGCGGCGAAGGCCCTCTCCTGAAGGCGGCGGGCTGCACGGACGTGGTTTCGCCGGACGGGGGCGGTTCCTGCACCCTGCTGATCCGCAACCCCGCCAAAGGGCTGGAACGGGTCAGCCATCCCGGCGATAACCGGCGTTTTGACCGCGCGGGAGCCCGAGCCGTGCAGAACTGCCTTTACCTCGAGGAGAAACAATGAAACCTGTCGTTGAGCGCTCCCCCGTCCATTACCGGGGCATCCGGCCAACCGACCCGGGCGGGCGCAAGGGCCTGATGAATCCCGAGCGCGGACTCCGCTTCGAGCTCGGAACCGGCCGCCTCGCGAGTGACGAAGTCAAGCACGGTGCGGACAGCTCGCGCTGGCCCTTTCACGAATGGCGCGCCGATGGCGTGTCCGTCGGCCAGGGCTACTGCTACCTGACCCAGTTCCACGACTCGCCGCTGTCCCGGGAAAAACTGGACGCCATCCAGCGGGACTTCGACCGTCTTCGCGGGCTCGGGATCGGGGCCAAGTTCCTCCTGCGCTTTGCGTACGAGTTTGACGGCGTTTCACACGGTCCCTCCGCGGAGCGGATTTGCGCGCACATACAGCAGCTGAAGCCGGTGCTCGACCGCAACTGGGACGTGATCTATGTCTTGCAGATCGGATGGGTCGGGCTCTGGGGCGAGTTTCATGCCGCCGTTCAGGGAACCGAGAAGGAGGTTGCGAAGACGGCTGCGATTGTCCGGGCGACGCTCGACCTCCTGCCGCCCGATCGCTTCACCATGATGCGGCGGATGGACTACAAAAGGAAAAACCTCGAGTTCCTCGGCTGCCTGGAGGAGGTTACGGCGGAGACGGCCGGTTCGCAGCGGCCGGCGGCGAAGATCGGCTTCTTTAACGATGGCACCCTCGCCAATGCCAGCGACGGCGGCACGTTTCCGGATCCGCCGCTCTACGCCGCACCGGGCAACCGGGAGTTTGACTACCTCACCCGCGAAGCGCCCTTCCTCCCCGTGGATGGCGAGCTGTTCTGGTCGTCGCAGGTCCCGCTACCGGATCCGCTCAACCCGGCTCCGCATCACGGCCTCGACCTGACCTTCAGCTCGGCGGCCAGGGCGATCGAGCGCTTCCGCCTCCAGCACTACTCCACCTTCAGCTATGTCCATGGGTTTTCCGGCCTGGAGAAACCGATCTACGGCGTCATCGACGCGTGGAAGGAGACGCCGATCACGGCGGCCGGACTGGAGGCCGGCCGCTTCCCGTTTTCGCCGGATTATTTCGACGGCGCCCGCCGCACCGCATTTGAGTATATCCGGGACCATCTGGGCTATCGTCTGGAGGCGCAGACGGCGCGTTTCGACAGCGTGGTCCAGCCCGGCGGAACGCTGCACATCGAGTTGGACCTGATCAACCGGGGCTTTGCGGCCCCCGTCAACCCGCGCCAGATCTACTTCGTGCTCGTGCACGCCAGCGGAGAGACCATCGAGATCCCGACCGGCGTGAATGCGCGGACGCTCCAGCCCTATCGACCGGGCAATCCGGACTTTCGGCCACTGACCCACCGGATCGCAGCCGCGGCCGCCCTCCCCGCCGGCATGCGGCCGGGGGAGTGGACCCTGGCCCTGTGGATACCGGACGGCCGGGACCGTTTGCGCCTTCTGCCCGACTATGCCATCCGGCTGGCGAACAACGTCGAGTGGATCGACAGGGGCGGACGCGGTGCCGGCAGGCTCGGCTCGATCCTAGTGAGGGGCCGGGACTAGCGTATGGCTCTATAAAGGGGAATCAGTCAGAAAAAACATGCATGCGCTTGGTTGCCCGACAAGGACTTGAACCTTGACAAACAGATTCAGAGTCTGTTGTGCTACCATTACACCATCGGGCAGATGGGTGGCTTAAAGCCACAAAACTTAAAAACCTTATCAATTAGCGGCCTGAAAGACAAGTCCTTCTTACCGCTTGACCCGCGCATTGCCCGACCAGACGCTCCAGACCTGCTCTTCGTCGGCCGGCTGGGCGTAATCGGTCAGCATGGTGGTGGCCAGGGCGCCGCAGGCCCAGCCGAACTGGATCCACTTCTGGGGCTCCCAGCCCTTCAGGATGGCATACAGCATGCCGCCCACGAATCCGTCGCCGCCGCCGATGCGGTCCAAGACGCCGATCTCGCGGGGCTCCACCACATACCAGTTGGATCCTTCCGCCATGATGGCGCCCCACCGGTGGCAATTGGCGTCCTCGACTTCGCGCAGCGTGGTGCCGTAGACAGACGCGTTCGGGAAGGCGGCTTTCACGCGGCCAATCATTTCCTTGAAGCTGTCAATCTTGGTTCCCACGCCCTTGCCGCCGGCTTCCGGTCCCTTGATGCCCAGGCAAAGCTGGAAATCCTCTTCATTGCCAACCAGGATGTCGGCAACGCCGGCAATTTCGGTGAAAATGGCGCGCAATTCCTGCTCGCGGCCCTTCCAGAAGGAATCGCGGTAGTTGAGGTCGAACGCAATGCGGGTGCCGTACTTCTTGGCGGCCCGGGCCAGTTCCAGGCAGAAGGTGCTGGTTTCGGGGGACAGGGCGCCGATCAGGCCGGAAAGATGGACGATCTGCACGCCTTCCTTGCCGAAAATGCGGTCGAGATCGAAATCCTTGACGTTCAACGTGCGGCCGACTTCGCCGGCGCGATCGTTCTGGACGCGCGGGCCGCGTGTGCCAAATCCGCTGTCCGCCAGGTTGAACTGGTGGCGATAGCCCCAGGGGCCCCCCTGAGCCACTTCCTTGCCCTCGTAATCCATGTGGCGGGCAGCCAGGCCATCCTTGATCATGCGGGCTACCGGGCTATCCTTGACGAACGTGGTGAGCACCTTGACCTTGAGTCCGAGGAAGGAGGAAACGCTGGCCACATTGGTTTCCGCGCTGGTCACCTGCATTTTAAAGGTGTCGCTGCAGTGGAAGGGCTGGCCGTCAACGGGAGTGAGACGAACGCCCATGCTGGTGGGGACGAGGAGGTCATAGGCACAGTTAGGACGAAGCGAGAGATTCATGAGGGCTCCTTCTTAAGACACTTGATTATCCAATGCGCATCGGCATCAGCACGTACAGGAACGGCGTATCGCACTTGATGACGCCCGGGCTCAATTCGTCATTGAACTCCAGGTAGACTTCATCCGAGGTCAGATGCCGAAGCGGATCCATGATGAACTCGGGGTTGAACGCCACATTCAGCTCCGCGCCGGTGAACTTGATCGGAATGCTTTCGTGGGCTTCGCCGATATCCTGGGTTTGGGCGCTCACTTCGACCTTGTTCTTGGCAAAGGTCAGTTTGACGGAATTGGAGCGGTCGCTGGTCAGCAAGGCCACGCGTTTAACCGCGGACAGCAGGGTTTCCCGCTCAATCTGGATGCGATGCTCCGCCTGGGAGGGAATCACCTGACGGAAATTCGGATAATTCCCTTCAATCAGCTTTGAAAACAGCACCTGGTCCCCAAACTCGAAGGTGATCTGGTTTTTGACCGCCCGGATCTTGATGGTTCCCTCGTTGCCGAGGCTGTGCAACAGCTCATTCACGGCCTTGGAAGGCACAATGATGTCGCCTTCCGCGTCCTTGGGGCACTCCATCTCATGTTCGATCAGGGCCAGCCGCCGCCCGTCGGTCGCCACCGCGGTCAGCTTGTCGTTTTTAAAGCTTAAAAGAACCCCGTTCAGAAACTGGCGGGTCTCATCGGAAGAGGCGGCGTAGGCGGTCTTGGACAGCATGTCTTTCAGGACGGCCTGATCGAGGGTGTAGGCAAACCCGGCGTCCAGCTTGGGGAGAGGGGGAAACTCTTCCCGGGGCAACCCCAGGATTTTGAAAAACGAGGAGCCGCAGGTGATGGAGGCGGAATTTTTCTCGTCCACCTCCATGGCCAGCTCGGAGGACGCCAGCTCGCGAATGATGCTGAACAATTTCTTGGCGGGAAGCGTGGTGCTGCCCCCTTCTTCAATCTCGGCGGGAATGGAGCACTTGACGCTGACCTCAAGATCGGTGGAGGTCAGCCAGAGGCGATCGCCTTCCGTTTCAAGAAGCACGTTCGAAAGGATGGGAAGGGTGCTGCGGGATCCGATAACGCCCTGGGTTATCTGCAGGCCCTTTAAAATCTGTTCCTTGGCGACTTTTAACTTCATGTGCTCCTCCGTCCGGGGTGATTGTGTACAGTTCTTTCCGGATAAGAATATATATCTATATATCCGTATCAGTATTATGGGGTGTTGACAAGTCTAACAACGTGCTGGTAGACGGTTTTTTAAAGGGGATCAGGGGGAGGGAGGCCTGTGTACAGAATG
>CAIKKV010000408.1 GCA_903828035.1 uncultured bacterium | reverse complement strand
GCGCCCAACATCGACTGCGTGTCGCTCTTGCGCCCCACGAACTCCCCGGGCCTCTATTACCAGATGGTGGGTCGGGGCTTCCGCCTGGACCCATCCAAGGCGAACTGCCTGGTCCTGGACTTCGGCGGGAATATCCTGCGGCATGGGCCGGTCGATGCCTTGGCAATCAAGGACCGTCTCTCCGGCACAGGAGAAGCGCCTGCCAAGGAATGCCCACAGTGCCAGGCGGTGATCCACGCCTCCTACAGCATCTGCCCGGAGTGCGGCTACGCATTCCCGCCGCCCAAGCGCGAACAGCACGATCACGAGGCATCCACGGCGGGCATCCTGTCAGGCGAGGTCACCGAGACCGAGCACGAGGTCCAGGACGTCTCCTATGGCATCCACGTCAAGCGCGACGCGCCGGAAGACCACCCGCGCACCATGCGAGTCGACTACCGGGTCGGGTTCAACGACTACCGCAGCGAGTGGGTCTGCTTCGAACATACCGGTTACGCCCGCGCCAAGGCCGAGGCCTGGTGGAGGGCGCGGTCCCGCGAGCCATTTCCGGAGTCGGCCGAAGAGGCTGTCGGGATCTGCCAGGCGGGCGGTGTGGCACCCACTCTTGCCATCACCGTGCGGTCGGTTACTGGCGAGAAGTACGACCGGATCACGCGCCACAAGCTCGGGCCCATTCCGCCGCGCCTCGACGGCGTCGATGCAGGTGGCGACACCTTGCCAGCATCTAACGATGAGGAGGATCTGCCGTTTTGAGCATTCAGACTCCCAGTCTTGACCATGCCGCGTCCGCCTACCTGGCGTCCGGTCTCTGTGTGCTGCCCGCGATCCGGGCTGAGAAGCGCCCGGCTGTCGGCCAGTGGAAACGCTACCGAGAGCGTCTGCCCACGGAGGCGGAGTTGAAAGCCTGGTTCGCCAACGGGCCGGACGCCTTGTGCATCATCTGCGGGCGGGTCTCGGGGAACGCCGAGATGATCGATTTCGACGTTGGTGGAGAGCTTTACGAGGCGTGGTCCAAGCGCATCCCGCCAGACCTGCTGGCCCGGCTGGCGGTCGAATCGACCCAGCGGGGCGGTCGCCACGTCTTCTACCGCTGCGAAGCGCCGGTCTGCGGCAACATGAAACTCGCCCAACGGCGCGATAATGATAAGACCATCACGCTCATCGAGACCCGGGGTGAAGGCGGGCTCTTCCTCTGCACCCCAACGGCTGGGTATGAGTTGCTCCAGGGCGACCTGGGCAACCCGCCCGTACTCGCCGAGGCCGAACGGGACGCGCTCTTGGCGGCCGCCTGGGAATTGAACGAGTATATGCCGCCCCCCGTTGCGGAAGCCCGCCCGTGTGGCCAAGGGGACGCCAAGGAACCGAACGTGGGGGCGTTGTCTGGGCGTCCTGGCGACGATTTCAATAGCCGGGGCGACGTGCGGGCCATTCTCGAACAGGCCGGGTGGTCGCTGGCCAAGTCTGGCGAGAACGAATACTGGCGGCGACCGGGTAAGACCTCCGGCTGGTCGGCAAGCCTCAAAGATCGGGTGTTCTACGTCTTCAGCGCCAACGCCGCACCGTTCGAACCCAACCGGGCCTATTCCCCGTTCACGGTCTACACGCTCCTCAAGCATGGCGGCGACTTCCAACGGGCAGCGAGCGAGCTGCGGGTCTCCGGGTATGGTGATGCCTCGCCTGGCGACAGCGGCGCGGACATCTCGGCCCTCGTCAACGCGTGCCGTCCGGCAGACACGCCTCGCGCACCCGACATCCCAGATCCCGGCCCGATGCCCGATCATCTTCTGCGTATGCCGGGGTTTGTCGGCGAGGTCATGGACTACTGCCTCGCGACCGCGCCCTATCCAAACCCCGTCCTGGCGTTCGCCGGGGCGCTCTCGCTCCTGGCCTTCCTGGCCGGGCGCAAGGTGCGCGATCCGGGCGACAACCGCACGAACATCTATCTCTTGGGCCTGGCCCACTCGTCGGCCGGGAAGGACTGGCCCCGCAAGGTCAACACCCGCATCGTCCACGAGGTCGGCCTGTCCAATGGCCTTGGCGAGCGATTCGCCAGTGGCGAGGGTATTCAGGACGCGCTCTTCCAGACGCCGAGCATGCTGTTCCAGTCCGACGAGATCGATGGCCTGCTCCAGTCGATCAACAAGGCGAAGGACGCCCGGCACGAGGCCGTCATGTCCACGCTGCTGACGATGTATTCCGCCTCGAACAGCGTGTTCCCGATGCGGCGGAAGGCTGGCAAGGAAGCGCCTGGCGTCATCAATCAGCCCAATCTGGTCATCTTCGGCACGGCGATCCCGAACCATTACTACGAGGCGCTGTCCGAGCGGATGCTCACGAACGGCTTTTTCGCCCGCATGATCATCCTTGAGGCCGGGCCGCGCGGCACGGGCCAGGAGCCGGTCATCCGGAATCTACCGCCCAGCGTGCTCGCGGCGGCCAAGTGGTGGGCCGACTACCGACCCGGCACAGGCAACCTGGAGAACTGGAACCCGGTGCCCACGGTGATTGCCCACACCGACGAGGCCAGGCGGCTGCTGATCGAGACCCGCGAGCGAGCCGAGACCGAATATACGGCAGCCGAGGCCCGTGGCGATCCCGTGGGCACGACGGTCTGGGGACGCGTGAGCGAGCAGGTCCGCAAGTTGGCGCTCCTCTACGCCGTCAGCGAGAACCACCTGGCACCGAGCATTGGGCTGGCCGCCGTCGAGTGGGCGTCCGCATTCGTGATGCACCAGACGCGGCGCATGCTCTTCATGGCGGCGTCACACGTCGCGGACAGCGAGTTCGACGCCCTCTGCCTGCGAGCCATCGAGAAGATCCGCAACGCGCCAGGTTGCGAGATCGGACATTCCGTCCTGCTCAAGCGGCTCAAGATCCCCAAGAAGGAGTTCGCCGATCTCATGGACACGTTGGCGTGTCGCGGAGACGTGGAGGTGAAAGAAGTGACCACTACGGGAAGGACCGGACGCTGGTACGTGCTGCCCGCCGAGGGAAACAAGGGGAATGAAGGTGAAAGAAGGATGAAGGAAGTTTCATGAGAAATCCGAATATATACATAGAAATATATCTTCTTTCTCTCTTTCTCCCGTGTACCCCCGCGATGCGCCCGGACGCCCGCGTATGTGTGCACGCGTGTGATAGGGGTGAAAGAAGAAAGAAGGGTGGCATGCCAATAGGTACTTCCGGGCGCTGGGGGGGGCGAGATGCGCGCGGGAACGGTCGCCTTGTCCATCACAGTTTGTTTTCCCGGTCCGAACGGGCCGCCCAGGTTCGCCCCACG
>CAIKKV010000407.1 GCA_903828035.1 uncultured bacterium | reverse complement strand
CTGCGCTACAAGGCCGGGCTCAAGCCCGTCACGTGGGCCGAATACCGCGTCTATTCCCGGATGAGCGACGACTACTGCCATCCGGGCCTGGGAACCGACCTCGACGACCCGCGCATCGCCTATATGGGCTGCGTGTACGGCAGCGGCAGCCTCTGCATCAACGTCTGGGATGGAAGCCGGATGCTCTTCAACCCCTACTCGCTCAAGGTGCTCGATTTCAACGCCCTGTTTGGCCGGCGCCAGTCCGTCCAGTTCGCCCCGGCCGTGACCGGCGGCACCTTTGTCTTCTGGGATGCGGACGACAACGTCATCAAGATGTGCTACATGTCCCAGCGCGGCGTCTCCACCCCGCCCGTGATCGTGGCCACCGGCCGCTCGCCGGGCGTGACCACGGACCGCTACGGCAACATCCATCTCGTCTATTACAACAAGGGCATCTGCTACCGCAAAATCTGGGTCTCCACCCTCCAGGGGCTCGAGCCCAAGAACCGGGTGACCGCCACCCGCACGCCCCGCTTCCGCTGGAGCAGCACCAAGTCGGCCGTCTACACCCTGGAAATCAAGCGCGACGGCGTGGCGCTCCCGCTGCAAACCTGCGCCTCGAACATCTGGAGGCCGTCGGCCGATCTTGCCGTGGGCGACTACACCTGGCGCGTGAAGGAGGGCAGGCCCACCGGCACGGGCAAGTGGACCAAATCCCTGGCCTTCCAGATTCCGCCCGCCATGCCCGTTCCCGAAGGGCCTGCCACCCGCCTTCCCACGGCGCCCATCCGGCCCACTTTCCAGTGGACCGGCGTTGATCCCAAAGCCAACCGGTTCCTCATCCAGCTGTTCTCCCAGGGCGACCTGGTCGACACGCTATCCGTCACCGGGCATGTGACCTCGGCCCGCTGGGACCGGGCGCTGGCCGCCGGCGGCTATACGTGGCAGATCCGGGCCACCCGCTCCCTGACCGATCACAGCGTCTCCAGCGACTGGAGCCCCGCCCTCGGCTTCCAGGTGGCCGTCCCGGGCGCCTGTGCGTTTACGAAGCCCTTCCGCCTCCAGGCCTTCGACCCCGGCTGGGGCGTCGTCACCTGCGCCTGGACAGCGGCCGAGGGCGCCTCCTCCTACTCGCTCAAGGTGCTTTTCAACGGCGAATTGCTTGAACGCGTGGACAATCACGCCTCGGTCCACTATCAGCTGACCAAGGCGTTCCAGCCCGGCTACTACTCCCTGTTCGTCCAGTCGGTCAACGCCTACGGAAGAGGCCCCTGGTCGCCGGCCCGCACGTTTATCGTGACCCGCCAGATGACCCCCGGCAACGGCCGCACGCTCTCAAGCCGGCCGCGCAGCTTCGAGTGGACCCGCTCCCGGAGCGCCACGCGCTACCTGGTCAAGCTCTCGCTCTACGACAAGGCCAGGCAGAAGTTCGTGCTCCTTCGCGAGGTCTGGATTCCGCAGACAGCCGGAGGCATCACGCCGCGCTGGACACCCGCCATCACGCTCGGCGACGGCGCCTACCGGTGGACCGTCACCGACTACACTATTAAAAAGGGCGGCTACACCTCGGTCGACTACTTCCAGATCCGCGTGCCGGGCTCGCCCTTGCTGCTCTCGCCCGCCGATGGCGTTGCCGGGCAGCGGCAGCTGCCTTTCACCTGGGATGACCCCAGCGCCTTCGCCGAGGAGTTTGTCCTGCAAATCTGGAAGGGCGCCGCGCTGGTGAAGACTATTGAATGGACCCGCGCCGCGCTTCTGCAGGATGGCAAGGGCTCTTTCACGAAGACGTTCAACTTCGACGACACCGAAACCGGCGCCTACACCTGGCGCATGCGTAGCCGCAACGGCCTCGGTTCGGGCCCGTGGAAGGAAGCCTCCTTCACGCTCGGCGCCCTGGCTGTCCCGGAACTGACGATGCCCGCGGTCGGGGCCACGGGAGCGGTCGGGACGGACCAGCCGGTGACGTGGGGCGCCGTGAGCAACGCCGCCCGGTATGAAGCCCAAATCCTTCAAGGCACCCGCACGATTGCCAGCGAACAGCTCTCGGGAACAAACTTGATATGGGCGCCCCCCGCCGCCGGCGCCTACACCATCCAGGTCCGCGCCGGAGAAACGGGCTGGAGCCGCTGGGCCAGCAGGTCCTTTACGGCTTTCTGAGCAAGCGTGACCGCCCCAAGAGCCTCCCGCGGATAGACTTTGTGCTTGTTCCAGGGCTTCAGCACACGTATTATTACAAACAATTTCAAGGAGCCGGCGCATGTCTCGGTATCTCGTTATTATCCTATGTTGCTGCCTTTCCATCCTTCCGGCGATCGGGTTGCCGGCGGACGCGCCAATCGAGGCCCCGGCTCCGGATGGCGGCGCCGCTATTATCCCGCCGGCCGCCCTCGTGCTTCCCCCCGCTGTCGATTCCGCCCCGAAAGAGGACGATCCCCTGGTTGATACCGTGGCATGGCCCTTGTGGGCCGAAACAGCCTGGGAAAGAACCTCCGATGTCCTGCACGATCACCTGCGAGTGGGCGTCCGCTACCGGCAGGTCCGGCTGACCGACAGCAAGCGCTCGCTGGACAACTCCTTTCTCGGCAGCATTACCGAGCTGAACGAACAGCGGGATTACGACGCGCTGACCTGGCTGACCTTCGAGTGGCTGGCCAATCCCTATGCCGGGCTCCGCTTCAACTGGGAGCAGGTCCGCGCGCAGACCAGCACCACCAGCTACGACAACCATTCCGATGGCAACATCGACCTCATGGGCCCCCAGCTCAGCCTGCTGCTGCGCCTGCCCAACCAGACCCGGCTCACGCCCACGGCCGGAATCGGCTATGCGTGGCTGACCTCCACCTTTGAGCACAACCCCACGTGGTACAATGGATTCGGCGGCACGACCAAGCAGGCCGATTACGACGCCTGGGTGGCGGCGGGAAGCCCTCCCTGGCCCAACCATGGCTATCGCCGGGAGATCCTCCTGGATGACACGACGGCGCTGATCCTGACGGCCGGCCTCGAAATCCGCCTCACCGACCATCTCGATTTCAACATTTTTGTCCAAAACATGGAAGTCCAGGAAGTGGGCGTCACATACAATCTTTCATTCGGCGGAAATGTCTTTGAGTCCCAGGAAGCCAAGTTCCCCATGAGCAACGTCGGCTATGGCGCCGGACTTCGCTGGACTTTCTAAAGTTTGATAATTCTTTTCGCTTTTTATCATAAATATTGACACTAAAGTCGTAATCCGTTATCTTACGGTGTCTACGCTACTTCCTTAGAGAACGTTTATATACAAGAGAGGGATAAGCTATGTCTTGGTATCATAAGTTTATAGGACTAACATCCAGCTTAACTTTGATTGCATCCATGGCACATGGGCAATCGGCCCAGATCAACAAAATCGGAGCCGAAGAGTTCGTCTCGTCCGATTTTATGGATCGCCCCTCCATTTCCACCGATTCCAAAAATCAACCCCACTTCGTCTGCGATGCCGGCGGAAATTCCCGCTTCATGAAGTACGACAAGGTCGA
Source organism: uncultured bacterium (assembly GCA_903828035.1). Next base: position 2,295 of record CAIKKV010000407.1, on the reverse strand, counting down.
CGGGAAGTGGTACGGCGGCGTCTTCGCGGTTGGAGCCAAGGGCGGCCGCTACAACGCCTCCCGCCTATACATTGGACAGATCGAAATCGACGGCAAGGACCGCTCCTGGATCTCCTGCAAGTTCGGCTGCAAGGAGTTCGGAACGATGCTCGGCCAGGGAATCTGGTGCTTCCGCGATGTGTCCACCGATCCGACCCCGCCCGAGCAGTTCTTCCGCCATGTCAACGTCTACAAGGGCATGGGCGTGGTGACCACCGATGCCAAGTACCCCGACCAGGGCGTCGTCATCGGCACCTTCGGCAATTATAACGTCCTGAACTCCAGCGGATCGGTCATCGCCGAAGGCTCCATCAACGGCGGTCACGGCGGCGAGAAAGTCCGCGCCCGCGTCGGCTCTTTCGCCCCCCGCTTCTCCGTGAAGGGCGACAAGACCATTTACCCCGACGGCATCTGGCACACCGCCATGAACGGAAGCAGCGCGATTTCCGCCAGCTATCAGAACTCCGCCCGCTACAAGGCTGGCCGGGGGCCGATCGTCTGGGCCGACTACGGCCCCTACAAAATCATGGGCGACGACTACCACCATCCGGGAGTCATGCCCGATCTCTCCGATCCGAATGTCTGCTACATCACCACCGTTTTCTACGGCAAGATGTGCATCAATATCTGGGACGGCACCAAGATGCTGATCCCGACCAGCTTCCTGAAGGCGCTCGATACCGATTGCACGTTCGAACCGCGGCACGGCTCCGCCATCGCCCCCGCTCCGGGCCCCTCCGGCGGCGCGTTCTTCTTCTGGACCAAGGGCGGCATGATCAAGACCTGCTACGTTTCCAAGAAGGGCGTCGCCGGAAAAATCATCGACGTGACCCCCGGCCGCACCGCCGCCGCCGCCACGGACCGCGACGGGAACATTCACCTCGTTTACTACAGCAACGGCTCGCGCTACCGCAAAATCTTCGTCTCCACGCTCGACGCCCTCGCGCCCGCGGGCGTCCAGACCGACCGCACGCCGGCGTTCCGCTGGACCAACACGAAGGTCCCCCTCTATACCGTCAAGATCCTCCGCGACGGCGTCGAACAGCCGCTCGTGCCCGTCAGCGGCATCACGTGGACGCCCAGCTCCGACCTGGCCGTGGGCGACTACACCTGGCGCGTGAAAGAGGGCGGCGCCTTCAGCGCCAGCCCCTATTCCCCCGCGAAAGCCTTCACCATCCCGCCCGCTACGCCCGAAACCGTGTCGCCCGCCGGCCGCACCGCCTCCGCGCCCTCCACCCCCAGCTTCACCTGGACCGGCTCGGATCCGGCGACCACCCGCTACACGATCGAGCTCATCCAGGACTCCGAGGTGCTCGGAACCCTGAAAGTCGCCTCGAACCTCCACACGGTCAGCTGGACGGCCTCGCTGCCGGCGGGCTTCTACTCCTGGCGCGTCCTCGCCTCCCGCGTGCTGACGGACCACACGGTCTCAAGCCCCTATAGCCCCGAGCTCTCCTTCCAGATCGGCGTGCCGGGCCTCACCAGGATCACCAGTCCGGAAGCCAACGCCGACTTCAATCCGGGCGTCCAGACCATCGGCTTCTCCTGGAGCGGGGCGGAAGGCGCCACGTTCTACAAGCTCAAGGTCCTGCACAATGGCTCCGTGTTCGACTCGCTCTTCAATATCGCCGACACCAACGCCTCGATGAACGCCAACTTCTGGCCGGGCTACTACACGGCCTTCGTTCAGCCCCAAAACAGCGCGGGCAACGGCATGTGGAGCGAACCGGTGACGTTCGAGGTGAACCGCCAGATGCGGCCCACCGGAGACAACACGCTGGATCAATCCCCCGCCAGCTTCCGGTGGTCCCGCTCAAAGGATACGACCAAGTACCTGCTCAAGGTGTCGCTCTACAACCAGCAGACCCGCGGGTTCGAGGTTGTCCGCGAACGCTGGGTCAGCCAGGTTCCCTCGGGCGAAACCCCGTCCTGGGTGCCTACGGTCGACCTGGCGAACGGCGCTTATCGCTGGTCGGTGACGGATTACGACGGCGCCAAGGCGAACTATACGTCCGTCTCCTACTTCCAGGTCAAGGTGCCGGGCCGCCCGGGGCTGGTGGAGCCCGGGGGCGATCTCGTCGCCAACACCGTGGAGTTCGTCTGGACGGACCCCAGCGAAGCGGCTTCACAATTCCAGGTCGAGGTATGGAATGACAGCGGAAAGCTGCGCGACTCGGGCTTCCTGCCCGCCGCGGACTTCCTGAAGTCCCCGGGCGTCTACAGCAAGACGTTTTTCTTCTCCGACTCGATCTCCGG
>CAIKKV010000406.1 GCA_903828035.1 uncultured bacterium | reverse complement strand
GCCGCAGTGGAAGCTGCCAGGGCGGGAGAGTCTGGCATGGGTTTCGCCGTGGTGGCCGATGAAGTGCGCAATCTTGCCCGCCGTGTCCCGTGCCGCCTGGGCGCTTTTTTGGGCGAGATTGCGTACTTCATCGGCCACCACGGCGAAACCCATGCCGGACTCTCCCGCCCTGGCAGCTTCGACAGCGGCGTTCAACGCCAGTATGTTGGTTTGAAAGGCGATCTCATCAATGGTTTTGATGATTTTGGCTACATCGTCGTTGGAAGATTTAACATCGTTCATGGCACCGCGCATGGCCTCGCCCGAAGCTTTGATATTATCCATGGTCTGGGCCATTTTCTTGGTGGTCTCAGAACCCGATTCAGCCGATTTCCGGCTCTGGATGGCCGCCTCTTTCGCGCTTCCGGCGTTTTTGGCGTTACGATGGGTCATACTGGCCATTTCCTCGATGGAAGCGCTGGTTTCCTCGAGCGAAGCCGCCTGCTTGCTCGCATTATCCGCCAGGGACTGGCTACTTTGGGAAATATGAGCGGAGGAAACGTTCAACTGATCCGAGGCAAGACCGAGATAATCGATGATCGACTGGACTGGTTTGATCATGGAGCGACGTAGGAAGATGCCTATGAACGCGATCAACAGCGTCAGGCCTGCCACGATAAAAACAGAGAGCGTCAAGGTCTGGTTCGCCGCAATCGCTTTCATGCCAGCCAATGGGACATAAGCGTTGACCGAGCCCATGACAATTCGGCCATCCAATTTGAGACCGTGGCATTCGGCGCATCCGGCATGCATATTATTCAACAATGGGAACGCCACCCTGTAAAATCCATCGGCGGTTTCCTCGTATTTATCCCCGCCCTTCATCAACTCCCTTAAGGCTTTATCCTCAAATGTGGATTTAATTTTGATCGAATCCTTGCCGGCCGGTTTTACCTGTGTGATGGCTTCATCTCCGATGAGGCGCACACGCGGTTGATCCGCGCCAAAGTCGTGAATGACCGCCTCATCATCGGCACTGATGCTGAAAAACTTTAGTACAATCTTCACAACCTCCTTCAGGATCTGACACGGTGGAGTGCTTTCGTTAGTTTGTCTTGGGAGAATTATGGATGGTAACCGCAGGTCGGGCTGCGCCCCAGGCAATCATTTTGACGATCCAGTGACTGCTTCGGCAGGCGATGGTCACACTCTGTATCTGCCAGTATTGAAGGTGCAGTTGAGCCTGGCGGTAAAATAGGAAGCCATCGGGCGCCTCGCTGGCGAGAATATCGACCTGGTCTGGATACGCGGTGCGGCCTTGTGGCTGGTTATGATTAATCCCGCCCAAATCGACCGGATATTGGCAAACTCTGTGGTTTATTCCTCCGCTTCATGCATCCGCCCTGGCGCAGGCCAACATCGACCTTTACAGGCTTTGGCGTCCATCGTAACAATTTGGCATGTCGAACAGCATCGGGCGCCATGCCGCTTTATCCATCTTATTCCTCTGCGTCGCCCTCCATGCGGCCTGCGCCTTGGGCGGGTTCGTGCGGTCGGGGGTTCCGCATGTCATCGATTCATGGACCACAGACGAAGGGTTGCCGCGAAACACAGTCACCTCGATTGTTCAAACGCAGGACGGCTACTTGTGGGTTGGCACGCCCAACGGCCTGGTCAAGTATGACGGGTTCAAGTTCGAAGTGTTCGACACAGGCAATACGCCGGGGCTGGGCAGCAGTTCCATCGTCCGGCTCTTTGAGGACAGGCGGGGCAGCCTTTGGGTGGGAACCGAAACCGCCGGGGTGACGCTGATACAAAATGGAGTCGCCACCAACTTCAATGTCATTCAAGGCGGTCGGCGTCTTTCCTCGATTTGCCAGGATCCTTCTGACGCAGTCTGGCTCTATATGGCAGATGGCCAGTTATGGCGATATGCGGGAGGCCGGTTTCAGGCGTTCATGGTGGATGGCGGGCGGCAAAGCGTCTGTCGTTCGATCATTACCGAATCGTCCGGGCCTGTCTGGGTGGCGACGGACAAACGCCAATTTTCCATTGGCACAGTCTTGAGTCCGGTGTCTATCAATCTTCCGGCAGAGCAGAATGTCCCGGTCGCCAGCCTGAATTATTTACTGTCGAGCAAGTTTGGCGGGTATTGGCGGCTGGGCGACGGCCGGATTCAGAAATGGAATGGCAATCAGCTCGAAAGGGACTGCGGCCCCTATCCCTGGAGTCGGGCGCCGATATCGGCGGCGTGCGAAGATATTCATGGGAATCTGGTGGTGGGCACGCTGGG
>CAIKKV010000405.1 GCA_903828035.1 uncultured bacterium | reverse complement strand
GCTGTTCAGCCGCTGGTCGGAAAAGGGGCTGCTCATCAACGCCTGGAACGAGGCCGATGCGGACAAGCACGGCGAGCCGTCCCAGTACTTCGCCATCCTGGTCGACCGCAAGGACGAACAGGGTCCCCGCTGGCGCATTACGGATGAGTTCCTCAAGCTGTGCGAAACCGGCTCCGGCGAAACGGCGGTCGGCATGACGCAGGATCTGCGCGAGATCGCCAAGCGCGCCTGCCATGGCCGCACGCCCATCCGCGGCGGCGAGCCCCTGAGCGAGATGCTGGCCCGGCATGAGGAAACCATCGTCCGCAGCGCCTACCACTGGGTCGGCGGGCGGCACCGCATCTCGATGGCTGATGTCCGGCGCCAATTCCGGGACTACCGCGTCATTGCGGACGCCGCCGGGCTGCGGATCCGGCGCAACGCGGATGATGCCGCCATCGTCGCTCAACTGACTTCGCTGATGACGACCTTTATCTGGAAGGAGGGGCGCCTGAGCGCCTGAAGCCCATGATCGAAATTGACGGAAAACCCCTGTCTGAACCGATTCTCAAGGCGCTCCAGGAAACCCTGGAGCAGGTGCCGGCCAAGGCGCTGCTGGACTACGCCCGCGCCCAGCCGGAGCTGATGAAAGGGCTCTCGCCCCGCCCTGACAGCGCCCCCGTGCTGCGCAAGCGTCTCAAGGCCCTGCTCGCGCTTCGCCGGCCGGCCGATCCGGCCCTGCTCGACATGCTGCGCGAAGGGAGCCTCTTCGGCCAGCTGATCGTGGTCCTTTCCGACAAAGCGCTGACGCACGGCTTCCCCTCCTTCTGCGCCTTTTTCGGCGAGCCGGATTTCCTGGCAGGACTGCTGCTGGACCCGCGCGACGAAGTCCGCAAACTGGCCTGGGATCACCTGTCGGCCCACCCGGAAGCCGACGGCTTCCGCGAGGTCGCGCCCGAGGCCGCCCGCCAGGTGCTGGAGTCCGACTTCGAGCCCTTCCTGGTCCGCCTGGCCTCCCTGAAAACGCGGCTTCCCGACCCGAAGGAAAAGATCGTCGACTCCGCCGAAGTGGCGGAGCTTCGCGCCAAGGTGAAGCAATTTGAGGAACAAGCCCGGCGCGAGGACCGGGCGGCGGAAAAAGACAAGTCCCTCCTGGCGCGGGAGCGCGAGCACCACCGGGTCAAGCTCGAAGAGCTGGACGTCCGCCTTCGCGAGCTGAAGGCCAAGGCGGCGGAAGCCGAGGCGCGCGCCAAGGGCGCGGAGCAGGCGCTGGCCGAGGCCCAAGGCGACCTGCATCGCCGCGTGCGCGAGGGCGTGACCGCCGAGCTGACCTCCGAGAGCCGCCGCTGGCTGCTGCCGCTGCGCGAAATGGAGACTACGGCGCGCACGCACAAATCCACGGCCAACCTGTTAAACGACGTGCGCGACGCGATCCGCCAGCAGGCCGAACGGGATCGCGCCATGGGCACGCGGCACGACCTCCGCAAGCGGCTCGAGGCCCTGCGCCAGGCGCGGGAAGATGTCCGCGAAGCCCTTAAAAACGCGCTGAATCGCCATCCGCGCCTCGGCGAACTGGCCGAGTCGCTGGACCGCGAAATCGAACATCTGTGCGCCCTGCTCGGCGAGCCCGCCGGGGCGGGAAGCGCCGAAAACGCCCTGTTCGCCCGCGTGAATCTGGCGCAATCCGTCGCCGAAGTGGAAGCCGTGCGCACCTTCCTGGGGGGCGACGCCAAAACATTCAACCTGTTTGCCCCCGGCTTTACCCAGGAATTGAGCCGCCGGATCGCGGACAAGCGCCACCAGCTGCTCCAGGGGCTGATCCCGCCCACGGCCCAAACCGCGCAGAATCCCTCGGACCGCCTCCGCCACAAGCTGGCGCTTCCGCAACTGCGGCTCCTCCTGGTCGTGGACGGCCACAACCTGCTCCTGTCGCACCCGGATCTCTTCCAGGGAGCGCTGGAGAACGGGCAGCCCGGCGCCCGCGCCCGCGAGGAGCTGGTCAAGCGCTTGGCGGCCGCGCTAACCCCCTCCCTGGACATCGACATCCGCCTTTATTTCGACGGCCCGGAGCGGTCTGAAACCGATCGCACGCCCCGGCTGAAAATCATCTACTCGGGCGGCGGCTCCGGCGAGCAGCGGGCCGACAACGCCATTGTGCAGGATCTCGGGTTTTACACCACCCGCTACGAGGGCTGCTTCGTGGTCTCGGACGACGCCGACCTGCTGGCCCGCGCCACGCGGCCCGGCGTCCAGGGGCGCAGCCTGAACCAGCTGGTCGACCTGCTGAGCGAAGCATAGCGAATAGCGAATAGCGGAAATATTCGCAATTCACTATCCGCTATCCGCTATCCCTTACTGCAGCTGCCCCAGCACCAGGAGCATGCGGGGCAGATGGAAGAACCCCTTCCACTTGCCGCCCTTCAGGAAATGCGTGGGCTTGCCGTACCGGTCCAGGTAACCGAACCATTCACCATAGACCGGATCGGGATACCGGGCCCAGCTATACTCATGCAACCGGTCAAACCAGTCGGCAAACTCCGCCTGGCCTGTCAGCCGGTAGGCCATGGCGGCCGCAATGAGCGCCTCGTTGTGAACCCACCAGAGCTTCATGTTCCACTGCAGCTCCACGTGCGGCTTGCCCAGCACATCCATGAAGTAATAGAGGCCGCCCTGCTCGCGGTCCCACCCGAACTCCAACTCCGCCTTGATGACCTCCGACGCGCGCGGGATCCAGTCGGGCCGGTTCAGCACCTTCGCGGCATGGAGGATGAACCACATCGCCTCCAGGGCATGGCCGGGATTCAAATGGCGGCCGGCCATGGACTCCAGGTCGAACTGTCCGTCCAGTCCCACATTTTCGAACATCACGCGGCGCTCCGGATTCCAGAACGTCCGCAGCACGAAATCCACCGTCTTCGCCAAGTCGGCGTCATGCGAGGTGTCGCCCAGGCACTCGCGCAGCACCATCTGCAGGTTAACCTTCATCATGTAGAAGCCGAGCGAGCGCATCGGCTGGCGCCCCGCCATCTCCTTGGTCCACTCGCCCTTGGGCCGGTCCTCGCGCGCCACGTAGCCGGCGTAGGCCCGCAGGGCCTCGGCCTTGGCCGCGGGATCGCCGTTGGCGCGGTAGAGCGCCGCGCAGCCCATGACCGCGAAGCATTCCGAGAAGACCGAATAGGGCGCCAGCGTCGGCTGCCCCTCGCGGTTCAGGGAGAAATAGTACCGCCCCTGCGCGTCGCGGCCGTGCTTCATGAGGAACTGGTAGCCGTTTTCCGCCAGCGCCACCCACTCGGGCTTCCGCTCCAGCTTCACGGCCAGGTCGCTCAGCATCCAGACCATCCGCCACTGCAGCCACATGAACTTTTCCGTGTCATAGACGGAGCCGTCCCGGTCCAGGCAGGTCAGGTAGCCGCCATGGACGCGATCCGGGGCATGGCGGGTCCAGAAGGGAATCACATCCTCGACGAGAGTCTTCAGATAGGCCGGTTGATACGGGCTGATTCGGTCCGAAGGGGGCATTGGCGTCTCCTTGTTATCGGCAAATGCTAACAGGCCGGCAGGCGCCGATCAAGCGTGCGCAGGCGACGCCCGAAACGGCGCAACCCACAACACGCCGCCTCCTCAAACCGCCCCGCTCCCGTTGCTTTCCGAATAAAAGGCTTTCAATTGAGCGGCCACCAAGGCAAAATAGATGCCGAATGAAGAGATTGACTGCGAGGCTGTATGGGTTTTGAAAGCGGAACGGTGGGGTTCCGTCTGTACTACCTGCCCCGCCCCCTGCCCGATGATTTTGTCAAACGGTTTGCCGCCCATGCGGCGGGCGGCCTTGAAAGCATCCAGGCCGAGGAAAGCGCGGGCTGGGTAACCGGACGGCACCTGCTCGATCGGAATATCACCGAGGACTCCCTCAACTACGCCGGCTACCTGCGCATCACCCTGCGCCAGGGCCAGCGCAAGATCCCCGCCTCCCTGCTCCAGGCCGAGTGCCGCATGGAGGAGATCGCGGCCGCCGCCTCGGAGGACCGCCCCTTTCTCAACCGCCGTAAACGCTCCGAAATCCGCCAGGCCGTCACCGAGCGGCTGCTGCCGAACATGCCTCCCCAGCTGAAGGCCATCCCGCTGGTCCACCAGCCGGGCTCGGAGATGCTCTACGCCGGCGCCATGAGCGACGCCCAGACCGACCTTCTCAGCAGCCGCTTCCAGCAGACGCAGGGCTTCCGACTCATCGCCGTCACGCCCGAGACGGCCGCCTCCCAGCTCCGCAAGGTCGACGTACACGACCTGATGCCCGTCAGCTTTTCGCCCGATGTGGACGACGCGCTCATGGAGGCCCAGCCCGGGCGCGATTTTCTCACCTGGCTCTGGTTCAAATCGGAAACCGGCCACGGCACCGTGCCGCTGCCCGACACCGGAAACCTGGCCGTTCTGTTGGAAGGCCCGCTCACCTTCATGCACGAGGGAAGCGGCGCGCACGTCACGGTGCTCCGGAACGGAGAGCCGATCGGCAGCGCGGAAGCCAAGACCTGCCTGCTGTCAGGCAAGAAGCTCAAGCAGTGCCGCCTGACAATCGGCCTGAACGACGAGCTTTGGAAGTGCATGTTCGATGCCGACGGATTTATCATCCGCGGCCTCACGGTTCCTGAAGAAGGCGGGAACCTCGACCCCATGAGCCGATTCCAGTCCCGGATCCGCCAGATGGATCGTTTCCGGGATATGTTGCTCGCGCTATACGACCGCTTCCTGGAAGAGCGGCTCGACAAAGCCGGATGGCCCGGCGCTAAGAAAAAGATCCGGGAGTGGGCAAAGTCCCGCTCGGCCCGGGTGTAAAAAGGTCCGTTATGGTTACCAGACTGCTGAAGAAGATCGCCCACAAAATGCTGGGACTGGTCAAGAAAAACGCCCCCAAGGCCGCTCCGTCCACTCATCACGCCAAACCGCATGCGGCTCCTGCCAAGCCGCATGCGGCTCCTGCCAAGCCGCATGCCGCTCCCGCCCGCGAGGGCTCCCGGCCGCCCCGGCGAGCCGCCCCGGAAGGCGAACGCGGACGCCCCGAAGGGCGTCGCGACGAGAGCCGGCGCGACGACCGCCGCCCCGTCGGGCGCGGTGATTCCCGCCCGCCCCGCCGCGACAGCGGCCGCGGCGGCGCAACCGAATGGAGCCCCCACAGGCCCGAGGGCCAGGTCTCCCATGCCGCCGCCCCCGTCAAGCCCGCGGAGTCCGCCATCCCCTGGGATTCCGCCCTGTTCCAGGTCGCGGCCCAGGAAGGCAAGGTGCGCTTCCACGACTTGAGCCTGCCCGATCCGCTCATGCGCTCCATTCATGAGCTGGGCTTCGAATACTGCACCCCGATCCAGGGCAAGTCGCTGCCCCTCTCGCTGGCCGGCAAGGACGTGGCCGGCCGCGCCCAGACCGGAACCGGCAAGACCGCCGCCTTCCTGCTGGCCATCCTCAACCAGTTCATCCAGAACCCGCCCAAGCCCGACCGCCCCGCCGGCTGCCCCCGCGCGCTGGTGCTGGCGCCCACCCGCGAGCTGGTGGTCCAGATCGACAAGGATGCGGCCAAGCTGACCAAGTACTGCCCGGTGAACACCCTGGCCGTCTATGGCGGCATGGAGTTCCGCGACCAGCGCCGCCGGCTGGAAGAGGGACGCATCGACCTGATCGCCGCCACGCCGGGCCGCCTGCTCGACTTCTGCGGCCGCAGCGTCATCAACCTGCGCCACATCGAGATCCTGGTCATCGACGAGGCCGACCGCATGCTGGACATGGGCTTCATTCCCGACATCCGGCGCATCCTGCGGCAGATCCCGCCCCGCGAGCAGCGCCAGACCATGCTCTTCAGCGCCACCTTGAGCGAGGACGTGATGCGCCTCGCCTCACAGTGGATGCGCAACCCCGATATCGTGGAGATCGAGGCCGAGCACGTGACCGTGGACACGGTCAAGCAGATCGTCTACGCCGTCTCCTCGCGCGACAAGCTGCGGCTCCTGCTCAACCTGATGGAGAAGGAGAAGATGGAGCGCGTGCTGATCTTCTCGAACCGGCGCGATGAGACGCGGGAGCTGACCGAGCGCCTTCACAAGAAGGGCGTGCACTGCGAGCTGCTCTCCGGCGATGTTCCGCAGGACAAGCGCATGCGCGTGCTGGAAGCCTTCCGGGAAGGCAAAATCCGCGTGCTCGTGGCCACGGACGTGGCGGGTCGCGGCATTCACGTGGACGGCATCTCGCACGTGGTCAATTACAACCTGCCCTACGAGCCCGAGGAATACGTCCACCGCATCGGCCGCACGGGCCGCGTGGGCCACGAAGGCACGGCGATCTCGTTTGCCTGCGAGGACGAATCCTTCGTCCTGCCGGAAATCGAAAAGTTCATCGGCCGCGAAATCCAGGTGGTCGTGCCGGATTCCGAGCTGCTTCCCCCGCTGCACCCGCGGTAGAAGGCATAGCGGATAACGAATAGCGGATAGCGAATTACGCATCCGCTATTTTCTAGTCGTCTCTTCGCGAACAGCTTCTACTCACGGTCAGGAGAAATCGACCATGGCGTCAGCGGATACGCTAAACATTCCCTACTATCCGGACAACCAGCCCGGATTGACGCCCTATCAACAGGAACGCTGCCGCCTGGACGTCTTTGCTCCCGAGCAAACCACCGATTGCCCCGTCCTCGTCTGGTTTCATGGAGGCGGCCTGGCCTGGGGCGGCAAGGACGATATTCCGGCCGGCGTCAAAGGCCCTGACTTGATCGTGGTTTCCGTCAATTACCGGCTCTTCCCGCAAATCAGCTGCCCCGCCTACCTGGAGGACGCCGCCGCCGCCGTGGCCTGGACGTTCCAGCACATCGAGGAGTTTGGCGGCAGCGCAAAGAAGATTTTCGTTGCCGGCCATTCGGCCGGGGGCTACCTGGCGTCCATGGTGGGGCTCGACAAACGGTGGCTGGCGGCCTTTGGCGTCGATGCCAACCGGATTGCCGGCCTGATTCCCATGAGCGGCCAGTGCATCACGCACCTGACCATCCGCAAGGAGCGCGGAATCGACATCAAGCAGCCGGTGGTCGACGAGTTTGCTCCGCTCTTCCATGTCCGCGGAGATGCCCCGCCCATCCTGCTTCTCTCCGGCGATCGCGAAATGGAGATGGTTGGCCGCTATGAGGAAAACGCCTACCTGATGCGCATGCTGAAAATCAACGGCCACCCGAATGTCACCCTGTGCGAGTTCCAGGGCTATGGCCATGGCATGACCCTTCCCGGCACGCCCCTGATGCTCAATTTCATCAAGGCGATCAGCGCGAAGATTCCGTAACGGTCAGGCCCTCTTCAATCGCCTGGAAATCAGCCGGATGGCTGCAGGAAACCGTCCTTATGCTGGGGCCGCGATCCCGGATCGGCGGGCCGCACTTCCTTCTCGGCGCCCGCTCCCACATCCGGGCGGTGAAGCTGCCCGAGGGCGCCTGCGGCCTGCTCGTGGCCAACGAGCTCGGCGACGTGCGCCTCTACCGGGATCTCGGCGGAGAGTCGCCGCCCGCCACGCCCGTCCTGCTGGTGGGCCGGCCCGGCCCCGGGGACGACTATCCCATGGGCTACTCCGGCATCCCCACGCCCCAGCCCCGCACGCTCGCCCTCCGCCCCCAGCCCGCCTCGAACAGCTGGCAGCTGGTCCTCGGCACGCTCGCCGGAGCGGCGCTGATCCAAGCCGACGGAATCGCCCTCGCCGCGGACGGCCTGCGCCTTCACTGGCCGCGCCCTCTTCTGCCCCTCCAGGGCATCCCCGACTTCGTCGACCTGCACCGCGACGGGCGCTATTCCCTCCTGCTGGGTCAGGCGGATGGGACCCTTCTCAATGTCCCTTTTTCTGCAACAGATCCAACCGGCCTTGACGGATCAAGGCCCGAGCGGCTCCTGACGGACAGCGCCTATCCGGGCCCCGTGTTCCCGTGTGTGTCGGATCTGACAGGCCGCGGGCGCCGCGACCTGCTTCTCGGCACGGCCGATGGCGAGGTGCTGCTGTTCCGGGATATCGGCGGATCGGGCGAGGTGCGCTGGGATCGCGGCCGCCGGCGGGCCGATGCCGAAGGCCTTCTCCGGGTCAATGGAACGGCCTGCCCCACGCTATTGGAAACCCCGTCCGGCCGGAGGCTTCTCGTCCTGGATGGCGCCGGGGCGCTCTGGAGCTGGCCGCTCGAAAGCCACGCCAGCTGGGTGGCGGACGACGTCGCCGCCGTCGCCGGCTCCGACTTCAGCCCGGCCACGCCCGAGCTTTCCCTCGCCCCGCCCGTGTCGGGCTTGTGCGAGATCCACGTGACCCTGCGCCGCCCGCCCGGCCACGCGGGCCGCACGCCGCTGCGCGTCCGCCTGGACGGCGAAGCGTGTCCCGATATCCTCCTGCCTGGCGAATCCCTGCAAGAGCCCGACCAGGAACTCTACGTGCGCACGGCGGATTGCACCCACCGCCGCCTGTGCCTGTCCCGGGTAACAAGCGCCGAAACCGCCGGCGAACCGATCCCTGTTTTTATCGCCTCGTTACGCTTCACTCCGGTGACCCCCTCGCGCCCCTCCCGTCTCCCCGCGCTCCCGGTCCCCCTGGCCGGCATATCGGATACCGCCGACTGGTTCCGCCACTTCCGGTTGGACACGCCGGCCGAGCTGGACGAGTTCGTCACGTGGCAGGCGCGCTGCGGCTTCGAACGCCTGTACTACAAGCTCGGCGGCTCATGCTGGGAATATCCCTCCGCCGTTCCCGAAGCGGGCGATACGGCGCCCGACATCCCCGGCCATCCCCGGCCCCTGACCCCGGAAGGGCGCGCCACGGGCTGGATATGCGGACGCTTCCGCCCTTTGACGACCGCGTGGTGGCGCTCCAGTGCGAGGTCTTCGCCCGGTTCGTCCGGGCGATCCGCGACGCCATCAAGCGCGTCAATCCCGCCGGCGAGCTGCACCTGCGCGTATGCCGGGCCCGGGCCCTTATGGGGGTCGATCCCGCCGGCCTGGCCCGGGCGGGCCTGGCGGATGAGATCCTGATCGAAGACCGTTCGGATACACCCCGCGATCCGGACATCGCCGGACTCGTCGCCGCCCTGAAAGACACCGGCTGCCGCGCCGGCGCGGCCTTCTGCCGCATGAACCCTTGGGGAGCGGATGCGAGGCCCCTGGCTGCCGACCTTGTCGAACGGAAAGCCAGGGCCTACGCCAAAGCGGGCGCCGCCAGCGTCACGGTCTACGAATCCAACGACGTCCCGCTCTTCCCGGAATTGCGCCGCGCGTTCTACCGGCTCAAGAATCCGTCCGATCCGGTTTCCCGCTGTATCCTATAATAGTCCGCTGCGGCATAGGTCCTATAGCCCCTATCAGTCCTATCATGCAACCCATCAGCGGATTTCCGCGTGGTATTCCTGCAGGGACTTCACGCCTCCCTTGCCCACCGCCTGCGCGGCCTCGATGCCTTTCACCGCCGCCTTGGCCGCCGCCAGGGTGGTGATGTAGGGCACCTTGTACCGGATGGCCGTCTTGCGGATGTAGGAGTCATCCGTGGCGCTCTTCTTGCCCGCCGGCGTGTTGATGACGAGTTGGATCTCCTTGTTCATGATGCCGTCCGTGATGTTCGGGCGGCCCTCCATGAGCTTATTGATCCTCTCGCAGTCCACGCCGCCGCCCTTCAGGAAGGCGCAGGTTCCATCCGTGGCCTTGATGCGGAACCCCAGCTTGACGAACGCCTTGCCCACCTCGAGCACCTGCGCGGTCTTTTCCACCAGGCTCATCAGCACGGCGCCCTCGCGCGGCAGCAGGCAGGAGGCGCCCTCCTCCGCCTTGAAAAAGGCCATGCCGAAGTTGTCGGCCATGCCCAGCACCTCGCCCGTGGAGCGCATCTCGGGCCCCAGCACCGGGTCGACCTCGGGATACTTGTCGAAGGGGAACACCGACTCCTTGACGCCGAAATGGGAAAACGTCTTCGGCTTCAGGTTCAACTCCGCCAGCGGCCGGCCCATCATGAGCTCCGTGGCCGCCCGCGCCATGGACAGGCCGCACACCTTGGACACCAGCGGAACGGTCCGGGAGGCGCGGGGATTGGCTTCCAGCACGTAGACCTTGTCCTTCTCAATGGCGTACTGCATGTTCATGAGCCCCACCACCTTCAGCTCCTGCGCGATGGTGCGGGTATAATCGGTGATGGTCTTGAGATGCTTCGCCGGGATCGTCACCGGCGGAATCACGCAGGCGGAATCGCCCGAATGGACGCCGGCCAGCTCGATGTGCTCCATCACGCTCGGCACGAAGACGTCCTTGCCGTCGCACAGGGCGTCCGCCTCGCACTCCAGCGCCTCCTGCAGGAACCGGTCGATCAGCAACGGGCGATCGGGGGTGACGCCCACGGCCTTGCCCACATACTCGCGAAGCATGGCTTCGTCGTAAACCACCTCCATGCCCCGGCCGCCCAGCACGAACGACGGGCGCACCATGACCGGATACCCCACCCGGCGGACGACGTCCATGGCCTCCTCGATGGACGCCGCCATGCCGGACTCCGGCAT
>CAIKKV010000404.1 GCA_903828035.1 uncultured bacterium | reverse complement strand
GCGCCCGCTCAGTTGCGGCGGCAAGGGGATGGAGCTGGTCCGCATCCTGGAGGCCGCCTCGCGCTCGCTGAAGAAAAACGGCTCTCGCGTGTATATGACGCCGGCTCCGGTCAAGGCTCCGGCGCTTGCCAAGAGTCTGGCGGTGGCCTCGTGAATGCCGGGACGGAGCTGAAGCGGATTGCCGCCGACGTGCGCCTGGGCGAGGGCGTGATGGTGTACGAGTTCGCCAACCTGTATGGCTGTGAAATCGGCGACAAGACCAAAGTCGGGACATTCGTGGAGATCCAGAAGGGCGTCAAAATCGGCAAGCGCTGCAAGATTTCGAGCCACACCTTCATTTGCGAGGGCGTGACGATCGAGGATGACGTGTTCCTCGGCCACAATGTCACCTTCATCAACGATCTGCTTCCCCGGGCGTCCACGGCCTCCGGCGTCCCGCAGGCGGACGGCGACTGGACCTGCATCGGGACGCGGGTCAAGCGGGGCGCCTCCATCGGGTCGAGCGCGACCTTGTTGTGCGGCGTGACGATTGGCGAGAACGCCATGGTTGGCGCCGGAAGCGTTGTGACCCGGGACGTGCCGCCGAACACGGTGGTGGCGGGGAACCCGGCGCGAGTGATTCGAACCCTTACCCCAGGAGAACAGGAATGAAAGTGCCTCTGCTCGATCTTCACGCCCAATACCAGTCGATCCGCGCCGACATTGCCCATGCCATCGACGGCGTGCTGGAAAGCAGCTCGTTTGCAGGCGGCCCTTACGTGGCCCGCTTTGAGGAGGAGTTCGCCTCCTTCTGCGGCTGCCGCCACACCGTTGGCGTGGGCAGCGGGACGGACGCCATCTGGCTGGCCTTGCTGGCCCTGGGGGTCGGCCCCGGGGACGAGGTGATCACGGTTCCCAGCACGTTCATCGCCACCGCGGAAGCCATCACCTACTGCGGAGCCAAGCCCGTTTTCGTGGATATCGAGGATAAGACGTACACGATGGATCCCGAGCAGCTTGAAGCGGCCATCACGTCCCGCACGAAAGCGATTATCCCGGTTCATCTATTCGGCCAGACCGCGCAGATGGAACCCCTCATCGCGATCGCCAAGCGGCACGGGCTGCTGGTCATCGAGGATGCCTGCCAGGCCCATGGCGCCGAGTACCGGAGCGCCGTGGCCGGAACGATGGGGCATGCGGGCTGCTTCAGCTTCTACCCGGGCAAGAACCTGGGGGCCTACGGGGAAGCCGGCGCGGTGATCACCAACGACGACACCCTGGCCCGGAAGATCCAGATGCTGCGCGATCACGGGCAGGCGAAGAAGTACATTCACAGCCTGGTGGGGTGGAATGCCCGCATGGATGGGATTCAAGGGGCCATTCTGAGCGTCAAGCTGAAATACCTGTACGCCGGCAACGAGGCCCGGCGTGCGCGCGCCAAGCTTTACGCACACTACATGGAAGGAGCCGAGGACATCCGCCTGCCAGCCGAAGCGGATTACGCGAAGCATGTCTATCACGTGTATGCCGTTCGGGTGCCCGAGCGCGATTCGATTATGCGAACCCTGAATGAGAAGGGGATCGGGTGCGGCATTCATTATCCCGTTCCGCTCCATCTCCAGGAGGCCTACCAGTCGCTCGGCTACCGCCCGGGTTCGTTCCCCGTGGCGGAAAGCTGCGCCCGGGAGTTCCTGTCCCTTCCCATGTATCCGGAATTGAAGCAGGAGCAGATCGAATATGTCTCCGCGGAACTTGTTGCCGCGGTTCGCGAAGCGACAGCCGAGCTGGCCGTGGCCGGCGGGTGAGGAGAGACCGGGTTAAAGGCGGAATGTGTCATTTAAAGAGGGAGTCATGAGCATGATGAAGATAGTTATTGCGACTGTGGCCGGACAACGGGTTCGAGTGGCAAGCCTATGCCTGCTGCTGGCGCTGGCCGGCTGCCGAACGGCGGCGCCTCTTCGCTATTCGGCGACGGCCCTGTCCGCCCCGGATGACCGCGTCTTGCTTTCGTCCGGCGACTCCATCGAGATCAAGTTCTTCTACTCCGCTGACTTGAATGACATACAGACGATACGGCCTGACGGGAAGATTTCACTCCAGCTGGTCGGCGACGTGCAGGCGGCCGGCCGGACCCCCGAGGAACTGCAGGCGGAACTGGGCCGTCTTTATGCGCAGAAGGTCGAGAAGCCGGATGTGGCTGTCATCGTCCGCCAGCTGCAAAGCCGGGTTGTGTACGTGGGCGGCGCCGTCAAGGAGCCGGGCCAGTTTGACATGGTTCCCCGCTTGACGGCGCTGGATGCCGTGATGCGCGCCGGCGGGTTCGACACCGGGTTTGCGGAATACCGGAAGGTGGTCGTGATCCGGCATGAGGGAGAGCGCTATGTGGGATACGGCCTTGATTTCGAGAACGCGCTGATCGGGGCCGACGCCAAACCCTTTTACCTGAAGCCCAAGGACGTCGTGTTTGTGCCGCGGACGAGAATCGCGGACATGAACACCTGGATCGACCAGCACATCACGAAGATGATCCCGCAGATCGGACTTCCTGTTTTCTTCCAGGTCAACTAAACGCAGGCGGCGCCGGTCGGCG
>CAIKKV010000403.1 GCA_903828035.1 uncultured bacterium | reverse complement strand
TCCAATTCCTTGCGGAACCGGTCCACTTCCTCCCTGGCTCCGCCCGAGGGGGTGACCCAATTCTCCCTGTTTGGCCAGATCTTGCTCAACATCACAAAATTGTCGCGGGGCATGCCTTTAATGGTTTTTTGAACAAAGGGGTGCGATCCGTATAAATCGGCCATGTCCAGGAAATTAATGCCTTGGTCCAGGCCGTGGCGCAACAGGGATTCGAACGCGGCCTGGCCCATGCGCGTGTGGTCCGAGTTGCGGGCACTGCCGTTAAAACCGGTGCCTTGGGCCAGGAGCGACGCCCGGATCTGGGTTTTGCCCAAAAATACGCGATCCGCAGCGCTGGCTGGCCTTTTGGCGGGCTCTGCCGCGCAGATCAGGCCGGGGGCCGCGGCTGCCATCGCCGCTCCAGCCAGTGTTTTGGCTAAGAAATGTCTTCTGCTAATCGATTGCATCATATTTTATTCTCCTGTGCCTTTTCGGATCCAATGCATTCTTCCATTGGAGTCCCCCATCCTAGCGCATAAATTCCCGATCGGCAACCGGGAAAGCGAGTTGACGAATGCGGCAATTGAGGCAAGCTGTTTGCCGTATTTCGGTGCGTTTGCTTTAAAATGAAAATATCGGAGCTATACGGGCGCGGGAAAACGGTTTGGTCTTTCGAGGTGTTTCCTCCCAAGCCGGACTCGCCGCTGGACACGCTGTTCGACACCATTGGGCAGCTGCGGGAGTTGAATCCTTCGTTCATCAGCGTCACCTATGGCGCGGGAGGAACGCAAAAAGGGCGCACCGTCGAGATTGCCTCTCGGATCAAGAATGAGTTTAAACTCGAGTCCATGGCCCACTTGACCTGTGTCGGGCACACTGCCCGCGATATCCAGAGCATCCTGGCGGCTCTGCAAATGGCCGGGGTCCAAAATATTCTGGCCCTGAGGGGGGATCCGCCTCAAAACCAGCCGGACTTCGACTTCAGCAAGGGCGAATTCAAGTTTGCCAGCGAATTGGTAAAATATGTTCAGGATCAGGGGCCTTATTGCGTCGCGGCGGCCGCCTATCCGGAGGGGCATCGGGCATGCCCTCGAATCCTGACCGATTGGCGGCATTTAAAGGAGAAAGTGGATGCCGGGGCGGACCTGTTGATCACGCAGCTGTTTTACGATAACCGTGTGTTTTATCACTTTCTGGAAACAGTCCGAAGCATGGGGATCGCCTGTCCGATCGTTCCCGGAATTATGCCTGTCTTCAATTCCAAGCAGATCAAGCGGATATTGACGCTGTGCGGTTCTTCCATGCCCGCAGACCTTCTGTTGCTGACGGAAAAATACGAGAATTCACCCGAGGATATGCGAAAGGCAGGGGTGGAGTATGCCGTTCGCCAAATTTCCGATCTTCTGGCCAACGGCGTCGATGGCATCCATCTTGAGCCGATGAACAAACCCGACCTGGCACGGGAAATCCTGGCCGGAGTGGGGGTGAAAAAGTGCTAATCCTTGTCGGCGATCTTGCCTCGGGTCATGGCGAATCGGACGAGATCGGCGGACGTGCGCAAACCGAGTTTGTGCATCAGATTTGAGCGGTGGGCTTCGACGGTGCGCTGGCTGGTTGACAGCTGGTTCGATATTTCCGCATTGGTCAGTCCTTTCGCAACCCAGAGTGCGATCTCGCGCTCTCTGGGTGTGAGTGTATCCCAGAGGTCCAGGGATTTGCCCTTGGCCATTTCCTTGTAAGCATCCAGCGTCTGGGGTGTGAATGGGGCGCTGATGTAGCGTCCGCCGCCCAAAACCTCGGTGATGGCCTTGAGCAACTCCCCTGAGGTGGCGTCTTTGAGGACATAACCGGATGCTCCGTTTTTGAACGCAGCGGCCACATATGCCTCGTTGGAATGCATGGATAGGATGACGATTTTGCAGCCGGGCTGCTCCCGATGCACCTGGCGGGTGACTTCGATGCCGTTAAGCCCCGGCATCATGATGTCGAGCAAGATCAAATCCGGCTTGTGCTCCTGGCAGAGCCGCACTGCCTCGAAGCCGTCCTTGGCCTCAGCCACGACCTCGTAAACACCTTGGTTTTCCAGCATGGCCTTAAGGCCCTGGCAGAGGATCGAATGGTCGTCAGCGACCAGGATGGCGGCTTTTTTCATGGGCTCACGTTTTTTGAAATTGGGAAGCAGCGATGGGCAGGGCGGCGGTGATCCGCGTGCCCCGGCCTGGAGCTGACTCGACGTTCAAATAACCAGCCAGCAACATCACTCGCTCATGCATTCCTCTCAGGCCGGCGGATGCCGCATGGGAGAGAGTCTCCGTTGCATTGAAACCCCATCCCGAGTCCTCGACCTGCAGGTGCAGCAATTCGGAATCGGCCCAAACTCGGACGGTGACATGCGCCGAGCCCGAGTGGCGTATGGAGTTGGTAATGGCCTCCTGCAGGATTCGGTAGGCCGATGTTTCCACTTCCGGCAGAAAACGCCTTCCTTCGATGCCCTGATGCTGGCAATCCACCTGGATGCGGGTCAGCTTGGAGATGCGATCCGTATGCCAGAACAACGCAGCCAGAAGCCCCAAATCGTCGAGCATTGAGGGGCGCAGCTCCAAGGCCATGTTTCTGACCTGGGTCAGAAGGTGATCGATTTGCCCCATGGCATCGTCGAACTTGGAGGCTGACTGGGCTGAAACAGGGCGAAGTCCCTCCAGGGTTATTTTAAGCAGGGTCAGGCACTGCCCCACCTCGTCATGGAGTTCACGGGAAAGGTGGCGGCGTTCGATTTCCTGCACCTCCATAAGCCGTCGAGACATGGCGCGAAGGGCGGTTTCGGACTGCAAATGGGCGATTGAGTTACCCGCGATCATGGCGACAGTTTCAATGGCATGATGGTTTGGGGAGACATTCTGTTGGTGGGGCGACAGGGAGACAGCAATGAAGGAGGCAATGGTCTGCCCGCGATGCAACGCAGGAACAACCACAACAGCAGAGAGTTGTGCGGCTGGTTCAGCAATCGCAGGACAGTCCTTGCCGGGCTCAT
>CAIKKV010000402.1 GCA_903828035.1 uncultured bacterium | reverse complement strand
GCCTTCCTGGGCCTGCTGCTGGGCGCGGGGGCGCTGGCGGTGCGGAAGGCGGCGGCGGGCGGCGGCGCCGCTCCCGCCGGCCTCTACCTGGGCGTGGCGGGAAGCCTCATCGCCTTTGGCGTGAACGGCATCTGGAGCCCGCTGCTGGTGCGCGGCATCGGCATTCCGCTGGTGTTCATCCTGGCGCTGGCGGTTTGTGCGCCAAAAGAACGCGAAGGCTGACTCCTGAGGCGTCGCGGCGCTCCGCCCTCCGATTCCTTCGGACGGAGATTTTATTTGTATTTCGGCAGCGACTGGCCGTGCGCGCGGATGAGCTCGTCGCACAGCTTCCGGATCTGGTCGAGCGTGAGCTCGGAGGCGGTGTGCGGATCGAGCATGGCGGCGTGATAGATGGACTCGCGCTTCAGGGTCAGCGCCGCGTCCACCGTCAGGATCTGGACGTTGACGTTGGTCCGGTTGAGGGCGGCGCAGACTTCCGGCAGGTCGCCCACAAAGGTGCCCTGCACGCCGTTGTTGCGATCCACCATGCAGGCCACCTCGACCACGGCCTTGGCCGGGAGGTTCGTGATGAGCCCCGTGTTCAGCACGTTGCCGTGCACGCGGACGGCCACGTCGGTCTCCATGGCTTCCATGATGTAGGAGCCGTACTCATGGCTGCGGTAGCGGGGAAGGTCCTTGCCGCTCAGCGCCTGCTTCACCTGGTCCTTCCAGACCTTGGCCGAGCCCTGCACGCGCTTCAGGTAGCCGTCGAGGGGGATGTTCAGGTCGGTCACCAGCTCCGGGTGCGAGTTCTTGATCCAGTAGGGCATGTACTCGGCGCTGTGGTGGGAGGACTCGGTGACGTAGTAGCCGAAGTGGCGCATGATCTCGTGGCGGACCATGTTCTCGTGCTTCGGGGCGCCCGGCTTGAGGGCCTTGCGGTTCATCTCGGCGGCGAGCCGCTTGAGCTCGGGATAGAAATCCTTGCCGTTGTCGGTGACCTTCAGCAGCCAGGCCTGGTGGTTGATGCCGGCGATGGTCCACTGCAGGCGGTGGCCCGGGTCGGCCGTGGCGATGTGGGTGATGGCCACCTCCTCGTGCACGTCCTTCAGCAGGCCGAGGCGCAGCATCAGGCCGCGCACGCAGCCCTGCACCGAGTGGCAGAGGCCGACATACTTCATGCCGGTGCCGCGGAGCATGGCGCCGCTCAGGATGGCCATGGGGTTGGAGTAGTTCAGCATCCAGGCGCCGGGGCAGACGGCCTCCATGTCGCGCGCGAAGTCCAGCATCACGGGAATGGTCCGCAGGCCGCGGAAGATGCCGCCGATGCCCAGCGTGTCGCCCACGGTCTGCTGCAGGCCGTACGTGCGCGGGATTTCGAAGTCGAGCCGGATGCCCTCGGCGCCGCCGACCTGCACGGCGTTGATCACGTAGTCGCTGTCGCGCAGGGCGGCGCGGCGGTTCGACACGCCGAGGTGCGCGGTGATGGTGGCGCGGCCCCGGTTGATCTTGCGGTTGAGCAGGTCCACGACCGCCTTGGACTGGCGGAGGCGCGCCGCATCGATATCGTACAGCGCCAGGTGGCTGTTGCGCAGGGAAGGCGTCAGCATGCAGTCGCCCAGAAGCCGCTTGGCGAACATGGTGCTTCCAGCGCCCAGGAAAGTGATCTTGGCCATCGGTCCGCTCCTTTGGTACGAACGTTATGAATGGGCTTCATACTGCCATGATGGAGCGGGTTCTGTACAGGGTAAATGAAGGCTCCGCTTCGTGGAGGGGTTGGTGGGCGAGGGGGGGGAGCGCGGGGACCGCCCGCGCGATCCCTTTATCGCGCCACGGGGTGGCGCTCCCACAAAAGAGAAGGGGGCGAGAAGTCGGGAGCCGCCATTACGGTTGCGCTGTTCGGGTGGCGCTCCCACAAAAGAGAAGGGGGCGAGAAGGGCGCTCCCGCTCAGTCAAATGCGCTGTTGCGTTGAGGCGGACGGGCATGATTTACTGGAGGGCATGAAGCCTATTCAGGATGCAGAGGCGTCGGGCGGGAATGTCCTTGCGATCGATTGTGATTTTCCGGGCGGGAACATCATCGTCGATTCCCTTGACGGCGACACGCTGGTCGTGCGCCAGGATTTGCGCGACACCGTCACCGACTGGTTCTACTGGTACTTCCGCGTGCGCGGCGCGGCCGGCCGGACGATCACGGTCCGCTTCAAGCCCGGCAACGTGATCGGCGTGCGGGGGCCGGCCGTCAGCCTGGACGGCGGCGGGTCGTGGGCCTGGCTGGGCAAGGAGGCGGTGGACCGCTGCTCTTTCCGGTATGCCGTCCCCGCGGGCGTCGGCGATGTGCGGTTTTCGTTCGGCATGCCGTACACGGAAGCCAACCTGAACCTGTTCCTGGCGCGGCACCGGGGCAACCCCTGCCTGCAGGCCGGCGTGCTGTGTACGACGAAAAAGGGGCGCCCGGCGGAGCTGCTGCGGGCCGGCCGGCTGGACGGGCAGGCCGCGCACCGCGTCTACCTGACCGCGCGCCACCACTGCTGCGAGATGATGGCGAGCTATGCGCTGGAAGGCCTTCTGGAGACGGTGCTGGCCGGGCCCGGCGCCGGGGCCTGGCTGCGGGAGCAGGTGGAGTTCCTGGTGGTCCCGTTCGTGGACAAGGACGGCGTGGAGCAGGGGGACCAGGGCAAGAACCGCGCCCCGCGCGATCATAACCGCGATTATTCCGGTGAAAGCGTCTACGAAACCACGCGCGCCATCCGGGAGCAGGTGCCGCGCTGGGCGGGGGACAGGCTTCGCTTCGCCCTGGACATGCACTGCCCCTGGCTCCGGGACGGCCGCAACGAGACCCTCTATTTTGTCGGAGGCGAAAACGAGGCCAATTGGCGGCACGCCCTCGAGTTCTGCCGCATCCTGGCCCGGGTGCAGACGGGGCCGCTGGTGTACGATCCGAAGGACAACCTTCCCTTCGGGCAGGAGTGGAACGTCGCGGGCAACGGAATGGCGGGCAAGACGTGCAGCGGCTGGACCTCCGAGCTGCCCGGCATCCGGACCGGGACGAGCATTGAAATCCCCTATGCCAGCGCCAGCGGCGGGGAGGTCAACGCCGCCACGGCGCGGCTTTTCGGCCGCGACCTGGCGGTGGCCATCCGGGACTATTTGGGGTGATGGATTTGTTTTTCCTCGACACCCCGTTTCGCGGATGGTAAACAGGCGTTTCCAGCTTATGCGGGCTGGAACAGTTGATTCCAGGACGGAAATAACGGGGGTGCGTATGAAGCGTCTGGCGATGGCAGCGGCTTTGATCGTGTGGGCGGCGGCGGGCTGGGGCGCGCCGGGTCGGTCGGCCATGGAGAGCCCGGCCTCGGGCGACACGCGCGATCGCCGGCCGGAGTTCCGCTGGACCCCCGCGGCCGATGCCACCAAGTACCTGCTCAGCATCACCTGCAACGGCACGACGTACCTGCAGAAGTGGACGCGTGCGACCACGTGGGCGCCGCGCTTCGATCTTCCCGAGGGCGTTTACGAGGCGCGCGTGATCGCCTACGACGGCTCGGCCTACGGGCAGTGGTCGACCCGCGTCCGCTTCCGCCGCGTCTTCACGCCGGCGATCTCGGAGCTGAACGGCCTGATCGGCGACGGCGCCGCCCTCACCCTCGAGGCCGGCCCGGGCATCACGATCGAGGCGGTCGCCTCCAACCGCACCATCGTGATCGGGTCCACGGGCTCGGGCGCCACCCAGCTCGTGGACCTGTCCGTCACCACGGACAAGATCGATACCCACGCCGTGACGTACGACAAGCTGGCCGATGATTCCGTCGCGGGCGACAAGATCGCGGACGGCGGAGTGGGCGGCGATAAGCTGGCCGATGGGGCGGTCACGACCGATAAGATAGCCGATGGGGCCGTGACCAGCAACAAGCTGGCGGCGGGAACGGTCATCACCACTTTCCTGGCCGATGGCGCGGTTAGCACCGAGAAGCTTGCGGATGGGGCCGTCACCACCGGTAAGATTTCCGATGGGGCGGTCTATTCGGACAAGATTGCCACGGGCGCCGTTCATTACGCTCACCTGGATTCCACCGCCGCCCTCGCTGGGCAGGCCCTCCTTTTCAATGGCACCGTCTGGGCGCCGGGTTCCCTGTTCGGGGGATATTCTGGGTATGCGGAGGGGATTGTTGGTGCTGTTCCAGAGGCTTTGGGACCTGGCGCTATTGTTTTAGGGGAGGGAAATAGTTGTGCAGCCGGCTATGCAACAATTGCAGGTGGCAGGAACAATCTAATTGAAGGGGATGCCACATCTTCAATCATTGCAGGCGGCGCCAATAATTCTATATCAAACTCCCTTTATGCTTCAGTAGTTGGGGGTCGTTTTAATTATGCTTCCAAGGATTATTCGTTTGCTTCTGGGTATAGAGCAAAAGCCACCAACCAAGGATCCTTTGTCTGGGCGGATTCGACGGGGGCGGGGGT
>CAIKKV010000401.1 GCA_903828035.1 uncultured bacterium | reverse complement strand
GGCCGCGGCGGTGCCGATCACGGCCGCGATCGGATGGCCGTTGCCGAGGGCCTTGGCGAAGAGCGCCATGTCGGGCTGGATGTGGTAGCGCAGGTGGGCGCCGCCGAAGTGGAGCCGCCAGCCGATGGTGATCTCGTCGAAGATGAGAAGGGCGCCGATCTTCCGGGTTTCGGCGCGGACGAACTCCAGGAAGCCCGGATCCGGATCGGCCGCGCGGCAGGTTTCCATGACCACCGCCGCCAGGTGGCCGCCCTGCTCGGCGAGAATCCGGGAGAGCGCCGCCCGGTCGTTGTAGGCGAACGGGTAGACCGTGCCCCGCAACTCGCGCGGCACGCCGTAGGGGTCCAGCCCCGGCAGCAGGTGGCCGCGCAGGGAGTCGGTGTCGCCCAGGTTCGCGGCTAGGTACCAGTCGGCCCAGCCGTGATAGCCGCAGATGGCCACGGCGGAGCGGTCCGTGGTGGCGCGGGCAATGCGCACGGCGACGGCGGCCACCTCGCCGCCCGTGCGGGCCAGCTTGACCTTCTCCGCCCAGGGGTGGATGGCGCAGAGCCGGTCGGCCAGCGCCACTTCCTCGGGCGGATTGAGCGTGCTGTTGCTGCCCAGGCGGACCCGCCGGATCACGGCGCGGGAGACGTCGGGATCGGCGAAGCCCAGCAGGTTGGCCCCGATGCCGTTGATGGAGAAGTCGTAGTAGTGCCGGCCGTCCAGGTCCCAGACCTCGCAGCCGCGCGCCTCGCGGAAATAGGGCGGCCACTGGTCCGGAGCGAACATTTCGGGGCGCTTGCTGAGCAGGTGGACGCCGAGGGGGATGCGCTTCTTGGCGTGCTGGTAGAGGTCCTGCGCCGCGGTGCCGGATTCCTTCAGCAGGCCCAGCAGCCGGCGGGCGTTGTCGCCGAAGATATCCCGGAGGTCGTCGCCGTTCAGGCTCAGGGCGTCGGCCGCCTCGAGCACGGCGCGAAGGTTCTCGAGGCCCACGGAGTAGGGGTGGACGGCGGGGGAGCCGGCGGGCTCATCGACCCGCTCCGGATTGATCCAGGCGAAGTTGTCGCCCACGCTCACGCATTTGCCGCGGCGCTCGCTGATGGGGAAGTCGCTGCCCCAGAGCAGGCGGCGCGGGCCGAAGGCGTCGAGAATGGCCGTCAGCGCCTGGGATTCGCAGATGCCCGAGGCGTCGAACCAGACGTTTTGCAGGTCCCGCAGCGCGCCGATGGCGGAGACCGTGTTGGGCGCGTGGAACCCGCGGGCGGCATGGGCGAGGACCAGCTTGGCGTTCGGGTAGCGGGTGGCGAACGCGAGGATTTCGCGCTGGTTATCCGGATCGGCCAGCGCGCGGTCGCGCACCAGGTGCAGCGTGATGAGCAGCCCGCGCTCATGGGCCAGCTCCCAGGCCCATTCGGGCAGGTAGGAGCCGATCGGCGCCTGAAAGGTGGGCGCCTGGGGGCTGAAAACGTGATAGGGCTTGAATCCGACCACGGATTTATTCGTGAGCAGCACCTCGGCCTCGGCGCGGGTCATGGCGGGCGTGACCAGGATCAGGCCGCGCGAGTCCGGAGCCGCCTCCAGCTGGCGGAGCAGAAAGGCGTTGGCCTTGGCGACGTGGCAGGCGGCCGTGGGGTAGGGGAAGAAAAGTCCGCCGGCCACCCGGCCCGGGCCCGCCAGCCTGTCCATCGAGCCGCGCCAGCAGGCCAGATCGGCCGCGTCGGGCCCGGCATCGGCCGTGGATCGGCCGGATTCGCCCAGATCTTCCTGCCGGTACAGGTGCGCGTGCGCATCGAAAAGGGATTCCGGCAGGCGGGCGCCCAGGTGTATTGCCGCCGTCTTATCCTTGTCGTCCCAGGACCAATGTGCCAACATAACCGCTCCTTTTAAAGCTTGTTAACAAACCTAAAAGAATATAATTATACGGAAATAATTTTTAAACGCTAGTTTGAATCTAACATAAAGGGGGATGGGATGAAACTTTCTTTTGCCACCTTGGGTTGTCCGGCCTGGAATCTGGAAAAGGTCGCCGCGGAGGCGGCCCGCATGGGGTTCGAGGGCGTCGAGCTGCGGGGGCAGCCGGGCGAGCATATCGGCATGACCGAAACGCCGGAGAGCCGGCGCGCGATCCGGGAGCTTTTCAAGAAGCATGGCGTGGCCATCGCGGCCATCATGGGCTACACCCATTTCACGGGGAGCGATGAGGGGGCGTGGCGCAAGCAGATTGACAACACCGTGGCGATGGCGCAGCTGGCGCAGGATGTGGGCTGCCCGGTCCTGCGGGTGTTTGGCGGGAAGCTCGAGGCGGGCGCGCGGGAAGCGGGCGTGGCCCGGGTGGCGGCCGGCCTGAGGGAAGTGGGCGCCGCCGTCGAGTCGATGGGCGTGAAGATCGCCCTGGAGACGCATGACGACTGGTGCGAGGGGCGCTTCCTGGCCGAGGTGCTGGCGCAGGTGAACCATCCGGCCGTGGGCGCCTGCTGGGATGTGGGAAACACCTTCTTTTATGAGCCGGCGGAAACGACGTGGAAAGCCATCGGCCGGTATGTGAGCCATGTGCATTTCAAGGATGCCGCCCGGGCGGAAACGGATATCCGGGGCACGCTGATGGGCGAGGGGCAGGTCGACTTGCGCAAGGCGCTCCGCCTCCTGCGCGACGGCCGCTACGCCGGCTATCTCTCCTTCGAGTGGGAGAAGAAGTGGCAGCCCGATCTGGCCGAGCCCGAAATCGCTTTCCCCCATTATGTCTCCTTTGTCCGATCCCTGATGAAAGAGGAAGGCGCGTCATGACTCGAGGCCGGGGCGTGAAGATTGCGTTCATCGGGGCGGGCTCGACGGTGTTCAGCCGAAACGTCATTGCCGACATCCTCTGGCATGACGCGCTGCGCGACGCGGAGCTGCGGCTGGTGGACCTCGACCGGGACCGGCTGGCCACGGCGCTGGACATGACGCGCATCCTGTCGGCCCAGTTCAAGGCGACGGGCCGGATCACGGCCACGACCGACCGGCGCCGGGCGCTGGACGGGGCGGATGTGGTCATCAGCGCCATCGGGGTGGGCGGCGTCGAGGCCACGCGGGTCGACTTGAAGGTGCCGCTGCGGTTCGGCGTGGCCCAGACGGTGGGGGACACCCTCGGCCCGGGCGGCATTTTCCGCGCCATCCGGGGCGTTCCCGAGCTGCTGCGCCTGTGCGCGGACATGGCGGAGCTGTGCCCGGAGGCGCTGCTGCTCAACTACAGCAATCCGATGGCCATGCACTGCCTGGCGGTCGAGCGGGCGACCCGCATCCGGCACGTCGGCCTGTGCCACGGCGTGGTGAACACGGCGCTGACCATGCGCATGATCACGATCATGGCGTCGGAGCCGCCGGACGCCGTCTTGCGCCATTTCAAGCGGGACTATGACGACCCCGTCCGCGTCCGGGAGTGGCTGGACTGGATGGCGCGGGGCGACGATCCGGAGCTCAGCTACACGTGCGCCGGGATCAACCACATGGCCTTTTTCCTCCGCTTCGAATCCGCGGGGCGCGATCTCTATCCGCTCCTCCGCAAGGCCATGGAAATGCCGCACCTCTGGCGGTGCGACCCGGTCCGGTTCGACCTGTTCCGCCGGCTCGGCTTTTTCATGACGGAGACGAGCGGCCACACGGCCGAATACACCCCCTACTTCCTCAAGCATGAAGCCGAGGTCAAGCGGTGTCATCTGCGCGTCCTGAGCTATCTGGAAACCTGCCGCAGGCAGGACTCCGCCTACCGGGCGCTGCGGCGGGAGGTCAAGGCGGGCCAGGCGATGGCCGTCCTGCCGTACAAGCCGAGCCACGAATATGCCAGCCGCATCATCAATGGACTGGTGACCGGCCAGCCGTATGTCTTCAACGGCAACGTGCACAACCGGGGCGGCGCCCTGATTTCCAATCTTCCCGGCGACTGCTGTGTGGAGGTGCCCTGCACGGTCGACCGCCAGGGAGTGCGGCCCTCGGCCGTGGGCGAGCTGCCGCCCGTCTGCGCGGCCCTGATCCGGACCAATGTGAACGTGCAGGATCTGGCGGTGCGCGGCATCCTGGAGGGGAGCCGGACGTACATCCGGCAGGCGCTGATGCTGGATCCGCTGACCTCCGCCAGCTTGTCGTTGGCCCGGATCGACCAGCTCGCGGACGCCCTTTTCAAGGCTCACGCGAAGCGGCTTCCGGCCAATTTGCGGTAAGCGGCGGGGTCAGGCCAGGACGTTTTCCGCGTGGAGGGACGAGGGGGTCCGGAGCCGGGCGAAATCGCGGGAGAGCCGGTTCGAGGCGGCGGGCGAGCGCAGGGCCCGGCGGAAGAAGAGGGACCCGAGCGAGGAGGTGACCACCCCCGTCCGGGCGCTGATCCACAGGCCGGCGGCCGCCTTGGCGCAGGCGGACTGGAACTCGTTTTTCCGGGTGCTTTCGTAGTTGCTCAGCAGTCGGGATGCCTCGCCGGTCTTCGCCAGCAGGGGGGACAGGGCGGCCAGCAGATCCGCGTCGGCAAATCCCAGGTTCATTCCCTGGCCGCCAGTCGGGCCCATGACGTGGGCCGCATCGCCGGCCAGGACGACCCGCCCCCGCCAGAAGGTGTCGGCCAGCAGGTGTTCGGGAACGAACTCCCGCTCTTCCCCGCAGGCCAGCCCCAGAAGATCCACGCCGCCCAGGCGGCGCGCGCGCGTTGTCAGCAGCTCGCCGTCCCGGTTTCCCGGCGGCCGCGAGGCGATCCAGCGGCGCCGGTCCAAGGGGAGGGGAAACGATTCCAAGGATTCTCCGGCGGCGAAGAACAGGCGCGCTTCGGAGCCCCAGCCGGTTTGGTCCAGGTAGTCGGCCATGACGAACCCCGGCGGCGACGAGCGATACGTGAAGTCGATGCCGGCGGCGGCCCGGGTCGTGCTGGCAGGGCCATCGCAGCCGATGATCCAGGAGGCGTCCACGCCGAAGGAGCGCCGGGCGCCGGGCACGCCGAGCAGGGCGCGCGCGCTTGTCTCGCCCGGAATCAGCCCGTTCAGCTCCAGCCCCGGGCAGAAGGTCACCGAGGGGTGCCGGGGCAAGGCTTCCCTCAGCAGGGTCATCGTGTCGGCCTGGGGGAGCGACAGGACAAAGGGGAAATCGGAGCGCAGGCCGCTGAAGTCCAGGAGGCCGGCCTCGGCCCGCTCGTCGAAGACGCGAGCCCGCTCCACCTTGACCCCGTGTTCGATGAACGGGGAGGCCAGTCCGGCCCGCTTGAGGATGGCCAGGCTATCCGGGGTAACGGCCATCGCGCGGGACCAGTCCGGCAGCTCGCGCTCCCGGTCGATCAGGAGGCACTCGATGCCCTGCACTCCCAGCAGGTTGGCCAGAAGCAGGCCCACGGGGCCTGCTCCGACAATCAGCACGGGCAGGCTCTCTTTCTTCATGGCGGAGTACTCCTTCTCCTATAAGGATGACTCCGCGAAGGCGAATCAGGAATCGGGAGGTTGCTGAGTTCAGCTTGCGATAATCCCGAAGCAGGGGGAAAGAAGGGGCTCGAATAGCGGGGGTAAATACCCTATGGTGAATCTCTTTTCGGGTCCCGTAGAATAGGACTGGCGCCAGAAACGTCTACTTGGACAAGCGCTCTTGGATTTTACAGTCGAGGGAGGAACGGCATGAATAGGGACGGCAACGTTTGGAAAACCGGAATGGCGGCGTGTCTCGGGGCGGCCCTGTTGCTACCCTGCCGCCTGGCGGGGCAGGATCAGGTGACCGCGCCGCCCATCCCGGAGCAGGAATTGCCCGAGGTGCTGACGCGCGGTCCCGTGCATGAAGCCTTTGCGGAGCCGGTTGAGCTGCAGAACCAGGAGCCGGTCACGGCCCCGGTGGCGCCCCCGCCCGCCATCGAGGAGGCGCCTCCCGTCGAGCAGCCGGCCGAAGGGAATGTGACCTGGGTGCCGGGCTACTGGGCCTGGGACCCCGACCGAAACGGGTATATCTGGGTCAGCGCCTGCTGGCGCTCCGCGCCTCCGGGCTTGTCCTGGGTGCCGGGCTACTGGGTGCAGGACGAGAGCCAGTGGCAATGGGTTTCCGGCTTCTGGGCGCCGGCCGGGGAGCGCGAAATCGAGTATCTCCCGCCCCCGCCGAGCCTGCCCAACCCCGAGCCGCCGGGCGCGAGTCCCGTAAACGGCCTTTGGGTGGCCCCCTGCTGGTATTGGAGCGCGGGACAGTATGTGCTGCGCCCGGGGTATTGGCTCAATGCCCAGTCGGACTGGGTCTGGGAAGCCTCCCAGTACGTCTGGACGCCCCGCGGCCACGTGTTCGTGCCGGGCCACTGGGATTATGCGCTCGAGCAGCGCGGCATGCTTTTCGCCCCGGTCTACTTCCCGCCTTCCTATTACGCCTCGGCGCGGCCCGTGTTCACGCCCAGCGTGATCCTCGACCTGGGGCTGCTGACCCTGAACCTCTTTGCCTATCCCCGCTACAGCCACTATTACTTCGGCGACTATTATGACGATTCCTATATCCGGATCGGCATCTATCCGTGGTGCGACAGCGTGCGCCGGAACTCCTGGTACGATCCGCTCTACCTGCACCACCGCTGGTCCAGCGGGCGGCATGATCCGCACTGGGAGGACCGGATGCGCGATGAGTACCAGAGCCGGTGCCGGGACCGGTCCGAGCGGCCGCCGCGCACATTCCGGGAACAGCGGGAGCGGCTGCAGCGCCTGCCCGAGCAGGACCGGGACCACAACCGGCTGGCCGTCAGCCTGGCCGAGGTGGCGGCGCGGAAGAACAGCACGCTTCGCGTGAGGACGGTCAATCCCGAGGTGCGGCGAGCCAGCGAGCAGCAGGGCAACACGACGCGACAGCTTCAGGCGGATCGGGTGCGGTGGGAGGCGAAAGAGCGCGAGCCCCGGACCGCCACGCCGCGGGCTCAGCCGGTTCCGCGCGTGACGCCGCCTTCCGCGGAAACCCCGTCGGACAGCCTGCCCCCGATCCGCCATGGCGGATCCGTTCTTGAGACGCGCAAGCCGGCCGCCCCCGTTGTCACCGCCCCCGCCCCTGTCGAGACACGGGACAGGAGCCGGGACCGCGCCCGCGACGGGACTGTCAACGTCACGCCGGCTGCTTCCCCTCCGGAGGCGCCGCACGGCATCACCAAGCGGCCGCCGGTCACGCCGGCCGTCACGCCGGAGGCGAGCCAGCCGGATAATTCCGCCCTGCGCCATGGCTCGGCGAGGACGAGGGGCGACAACGAACCCGTCGCGCGGCCGGCGGAAGTGCCGCCCGCGGTTCGACGGGAAAAAGCGCCTGTCGCGCAGCCGGTGGAAGTGCCGCCCGCGATTCGACGGGAAAAGGCCCCTGTCGCGCAGCCGGTCCAGACGCCGCCCGCGGTGCGCGTCACCCGGCCGGAGCGCGTGACGCTGCCGATGCCGCCCGTGGTGAATCCGCCCCTGCGGACACCGCCCGCGGTGACGGCGCCCCCCGCGCCGGAGGCGGAGTTGCGCCACCGGAAGGTGGGCAAGGATGTCAAGGATGGCGAGATCATGACGGACGAGAATGGCCGTCCGGTGGATGGCCGTGTGCGGTAAACGCGGAAGGAGGCTCACATGCGACGCAGTATCAGTCGTTTGCAGGGTTGCTCGGTTCATGCGCGCGATGGCGAACTCGGAACGGTCGATGATTTTTATTTCGACGATGAAGCCTGGTCCATCCGGTACATGGTGGTCAACACCGGGGGCTGGCTCTCCGGCCGCGAAGTGCTGATCTCGACGGCGGCCCTGAAGAAGCCCCGGTGGAAATCCCGGGCGTTTCCCGTGGAGCTGACGAAGCGCCAGGTGAAGGACAGCCCGGGTGTCGACACCTACCGGCCCGTCTCCCGCCAGCACGAGGACGAGCTGAATGCGTACTACGGCTGGCCGGTCTACTGGGGCAGCCCGCTGATGGGCGTGGGGCTGACGATGCCCCTGGCCCCGCCCGTGGCGCTGGAGGGGAAGAGAACACGGCGCCGGCGGGAAGAAGACATCCACCTGCGCAGCACGCAGCAGGTCATGGGGTATTACATCAAGGCCCGGGACGGCGAGATCGGCCATGTCCAGGATTTCATCGTCGACGATGCCGACTGGTCGATCCGCTTCATTGTCGTCAACACCCGGAACTGGCTGCCGGGGAAACAGGTCCTGATTTCGCCGCACTGGATCCGGTCCGTGAACTGGCGCGAGTCGGTGGTGTCGGTGCGGCTGAGCCGGGCCGATATCATCAACAGCCCTGTCTACGATCCCTCCCAGCCCGTCAGCATCGGCTACCAGTCGCGGCTGCTGCGGCACTACGCCGTTCGGCAGAGGCATCCTAAAGAAAAAGCCGTCGCCTCCTAAGGGTTATCCCGATGGCCGCAAGGCCCGCCCGGGCATAGGGTGGACAGCGTTGAGGAGACGCGCTCACCCGAAAGCAGAAGGCGGTGCCATGAAAACAATCACGGTCCTCTTGGCGGATGATCACACCCTGGTCCGCGAAGGATTGCGCGCCCTCCTGGAAGTTGCGGGTGATATCCAGGTGATCGGGGAGGCGTCGAGCGGCCGCGAGGCCGTGGAGCTGACGCTGAAGCTGCTTCCCGCCGTGGCGGTGCTGGATATCGGCATGCCGTTGCTCAACGGCCTTGAGGCCGCGCGCCGCATTCTCAAGCTGGCCCCGCTCACGCGGGTGCTGATCTTGTCGGCCCATTCCGATGACCTGTACGTCAGCCAGGTGGCGGATATTGGCGCGGCCGGCTATGTGGTCAAGCAGACCTCGGCCGAAGTGCTCGCCCAGGCGGTCCGCGACGTGGCCGCGGGCGGCGAGTTTTTCAGTCCCTCCCTCGCGCGCCGTCTCCGCCAGCGGCAGCAGCGCAAGGTTGAAAATGCGGGAAGGACCAGCAACGAGCGGCTGAGCCCCCGCGAGATGGAAGTTTTCCAGATGATCGCCGAAAGCCTGGCCAACAAGCAGATCGCGGCGGAGCTCGGCATCAGCATCAAAACCGTGGAGAAGCACCGGGGGCGGCTGATGCAGAAGCTCGATATCCACGATACCGCCGGCCTGGCGCGCCATGCCCTGGCTTCGGGGGTCATTGAAAACCGCGTCCGTTTCGATCCGGGGTGAAGCCGCCGCGGGGAGCGGAGTAGGGAAAGACCCTATTGGCTCCCCGGGTCGCGAAGCCTAAGCTGAATGTGAAAGGAGGAGCTCATGTCCGAAGCCCTGCAAGTGGTCTTGATTTTGGCCGCCGCGGCGTTCCTTGTCCTGATGGTCGTGCTGACCCAGCTGGCGGTCGAGGCCCGGAAAAGGATCGCGAGCCTTGCTCGCTCGGCCGACGAGGTGAGGCTCCGGCTGGATGACGTCTTGAGGGACAGCAACGAACTGATCCGGAACTTGAATGTCATGACCTGTCACCTGCAGGGCGAGCTGGACGAGGTGGACCGCCTGGTGCAGACAGCGCGGCTGTGGACCAACCGCGCCGACCGCCTGGTGGACGAGGTCGGCTCTGTTGTGGAGCCGCCCGTGCAGGCGGTGGCGCGCACGAACCGGGTGTTGCGGGCGGGACTGGGCGCCTTTATCAAAACCCTGTTTGAAATGAAATCGGCCGGAAGTGTTACGAATTAACAACCCAACAAGGAGAAGGCATATGTCCGAAAACAATGGTAGCCAGGTTAGCAGCACGATCGCCATCTTTGCCGTAGGCGCGTTGGCGGGAGCGGGACTGGCCCTGCTGTTCGCTCCCCGCTCGGGCCGGGAAACCCGCGATCTGCTGGCCCAGACGGGCCGCGATGTGAAGGATAGCGCCGAGCAGGTGCTGTCCGACGCCAAGACCCTGCTGAACCACAAGAAGACCGAGGTCGTGGCCGCCGTGGAAGCGGCGAAGTCGGCCATGCGCGAAGAGCGCAGCCGGCAGTCGATGCCGGGTTGAGCGCCCCCTAAACAGCGCGATCCGCACAGGAATTGTTTTTCCGGTGAGGGTCGCGTTTTTTTTGTGGAGGAAGGAGATGAATGTCCTGCTTGTTTATCCCGAGTTCCCCGACACGTTCTGGAGCTTCAAGCATGCGTTGACCTTTGTCGGTAAAAAAGCCGCCTTGCCGCCCCTGGGTTTACTGACGGTGGCGGCGCTCCTGCCGCGCGAATGGGGAATACGGCTGGTGGATTTGAACGTGAGGATGCTGGAAGAGGCCGATATGAGCTGGGCCGACCTGGCCTTTGTCAGCGCCATGGGCATCCAGCGGGAGGCCGCCCGGGGGGTGATCGCCCGCCTCCGGGCCGCGGACGTGAGGGTGGTGGCCGGCGGCCCCCTGTTCGCGGATGCCGCGGATGCGTTCGGGGAGGTCGACCACTTTGTCCTGAACGAGGCGGAACTGACGCTGCCCCCGTTTTTGGCCGACCTCGCCGCCGGGCGGGCCGGGCGGGTGTATGCGACGCAAGACCATGCCGACCTGGCGCTGACGCCGGTGCCGCGGTGGGATCTTCTCGGGCTCGGCCCCTACGCCTGCATGAGCATCCAGTTTTCGCGCGGGTGTCCCTTCGCCTGTGATTTCTGCAATGTGACGGCGCTGCTGGGCCGGAAGGTCCGGACAAAGACCGTCGCCCAGGTCATGGCGGAGCTGGACGGGCTGGTTGCGGCCGGCTGGAACGGCGAAGTGTTTTTCGTGGACGATAATTTCATCGGCAACAAGGCGGTCCTGAAAAACGAGCTGCTCCCGGCGTTGACGGCCTGGCGGCGGAATCGGCCGGGCATGCTGTTTTACACCGAGGCGTCGATCAACCTGGCGGACGACCCCGTGCTGATGGAGCAG
>CAIKKV010000400.1 GCA_903828035.1 uncultured bacterium | reverse complement strand
GTCCAGGATCTCCTCCCAATCCGGGTCCGTGAGCTTGTTGACATTCCGCCGGCCCTCCTCGGGCATCATGGAGAGCTCGAAGCTGCCCTCGCCCACCTCCTTGGTGACCCCGCTCACCCCCACCCCCCGGCTGATGTTCAGGGCGGCAATGGCCAGCTGCTCGTCATCGCCGTCCTCCAGGATCAGCTCTCCCTTGTCCCCGGGATCGGCCACCTTCTTGGCCAGGGCCAGCCGCGCCCACTCCACGCCCGCCCGGGCCAGGAACTCGGCCTTGTAGCGGTTGCGGGCATAGGTGGTGACCTCCGACTCGATGCGCATGTCGTAGGCGAAGGTGCCGATGAGGATGGCCAGCACGAGCAGGACCCAGAGGGCGATGATGAGGGCGGAGCCCTGCTGCGATTGCCGATTGCCGATTGCCGATTGCCGATTGGGGCGAGGGCTCCGCCATTCGGAAATCGGAAATCGGAAATCGGAAATCCTCACTTCGTCCCCCCGCCGCTCGTCGCCGAGGCCGCCTTCTCCAGCGGCGGGCCCACCGGGATCTCGATCATGCGGTTGATCTCGATGGGGCGCTCGTACTTCTCCAGCGGGGCCAGCTCCAGCTTCACCTTCACCAGCCGCGGCACGGCGTTGGTGTCCTCCCACTTCGTCTCCCAGTCCTCGGCCGTCGGGTTGTAGACCTCGCACGTGAGCCCGATGATGCGGGAGGAGATGTTCCACACCTCGGGCTCCAGCTCGTCCCGCTCCTCCGCCAGCTGCGACCACGCGCGCACGGTGAAGCAGGGCCGCCCCTCCTTGTCGTCATCGATCAGCACCTCGATGCGGTGCAATCCGTCCTTGTAGGGCGAGCGCGGCCCCATGAAGGCGGAGCTGGAGGTGACCCAGCTGATGGCGTCGTGCCCGTTGCGGTCGTTCAGCCAGAACCCGTACTTGTCCTTGCGCGAGTCGTAGAAGGCGGCCGAGCGCAGCGCGCTCACCAGCTGCTCGATCACGTAGTCGCCGTGGTGCAGGTTCTCCATGAACTTCTGCCCGCGGGTCAGGCCGTCCAGCGCGGCCAGGAAGGTGCGCCAGATGACGAGGAAGGCCATGGCCAGGATGACGACGGCGACGAGGATCTCCAACAACGTGAAGCCGGAGCGCCGGTGACGGCGCGCGGCGGACGAGGGGACGATTGGACGAGCGGGACGATCAGAGGGCCGTCCCTCCGTCCCCCCGTCCCTCCGTCCTTCTTCCCTCATCGGACCGCGCCCCCGGGCAGCTTCTGGTCCGGCCGGTAGACATAGGTCGTCACCGCCTCGCCGCCATGCTTGCCCTCTTCGCTCCAGGTGATCGTGGTCGTGACCTCGTAGAGATAGTCCTCCTCCAGCCCGATGGGCTCCACCTTGCGCTCCCACTGGAACCGGTCGAAAGGCGCGCGCAGGGTCCCGCTGTCGCTGCCCCGGCTCATGTCCTCGACCAGGGCCAGCGGCTCCTCGACCTCCACCTGGGCCAGCGCCTCCCGCGCCTGCTGGTAGTTGCGCGCCTGCCGGGCCACGCCCAGGCAGCGCGAGCCGGCCATGACCATGCCCGCGATGCCAAAGCCGAGGATGGCCACGGCGAGCAGGACCTCGATGAGCGTCATGCCGGAGCAGGAGGAGGAGCGGACGGAGGGACGAATGGACGAATGGACGGGCGGATGGGCGGATGGGCGATCCGAGACCTGACCCCTGAATCCTGAACCCTGCTCCCTACTCGTCATCAAACTTCACCTCCGCCCCGCCGGAGATCGGATCGGCAGTGATCGTGGCGAATGTGGTGCGCGCATCCTCCAGGCGCAGGACAAAGCCGTCGGACATGCCGCTGGGATAGTAGTTCACCCAGTACACGCCATCGCGATGGAAGAAGTCGCCGTCCGATTTGAAGTCCACGATGCGCACATCGGTGGCCAGCGGCCGCAGGTCGATGCTCTCCATTTTGGCCGGGGGCGGCCCCTCCCCCGCGAGGGGATCGTGCGCGTCCTCCGCCTTGGGCTGCTCGCGGATGGCGCGGGAGCGCTCTTCCAGGAAGCCGCCGCGACCGGCCAGCCCGCTGCGGTCCACCACCGCCACCACCTCCACCACCTGCCCGATGCGATCGAACAGCACGGCCATGGGCTGCTGGCGGAGCACCGCCATGTTGCGCGCATACTTGTGGGCGGTGACGACGGTGCGCGCCGAGGTGCGGATGCGCTGGGCCTTGAGCGACCGGGTGAAGGAAGGGGCAGCCAGGCCCGAAACGAGCAGGGCGATGAAGACGACGACCAGGACTTCGATGAGGGTGAAGGCGGCGCGCCGACGCGAAGAGGACGGAAGGACGGAAGGACGGAAGGACGGACCTACCTCAGTCCCGCCCGTCCGATCGTCCCTTCGTCCCTCATCCTCCCTCATCCATCCCTCTCTCCCTTTACGGGGACGATGAACCGGTGCCCTGATTCTGCCAGTTGGCGATGTCGTCGCCGCTCTGCACGCCGTCCTCGCCGTAGCAGTAGAGGTCGAACTTCAGCGGCTTGTGGCTGCCCGGGAAGGCGTACTGGTACTTG
>CAIKKV010000399.1 GCA_903828035.1 uncultured bacterium | reverse complement strand
GGCCCGCAAGGAAGGCTGGATGGCCGAGCACATGCTCATCCTCAAGCTCACCTCGCCCGAGAAGAAGGCCTACTACGTGGCCGCCGCCTTCCCGAGCGCCTGCGGCAAGACCAACCTCGCCATGATGCGCCCCTCCCTCCCCGGGTGGACCGTGCAGACCATCGGCGACGATATCGCCTGGATGCGGATCGGCGAAGACGGCCGCCTCTATGCGGTCAATCCCGAGTTCGGCTTCTTCGGCGTTGCGCCGGGCACCTCCTACGCCAGCAACCCGAACGCCATGGACACCATCACGAAGAACACGATCTTCACGAACGTCGCCCTGACCGACGACGGCGATGTGTGGTGGGAAGACATGGGCGTGGCCGCGCCGAAGCACCTGATCGACTGGAAGGGCCAGGACTGGACGCCGGATATGAAGGACGCGGATGGCAAGGCCGTCAAGGCCGCCCACCCGAACGCCCGCTTCACGGCTCCGGCCGGCCAGTGCCCGGTGATCGCCCCCGAGTGGGAAGATCCCGCGGGCGTGCCGATCGACGCCTTCCTGTTCGGCGGCCGCCGCCCCAGCACCATTCCGCTGGTCAACGAAGCCTTCTCCTGGAACCACGGCGTGTTCATGGGATCCGCCGCCGGCTCCGAGACCACGGCCGCCGCCCTGGGCAAGGCCGGCGTGCTCCGCCGCGATCCGTTCGCCATGCTGCCGTTCTGCGGCTACCATGTCGGCGATTACCTCCTGCACTGGCTCTCGATGGGCCTGCGCACGAATCCGGCCAAGCTCCCGAAGGTCTTCTTCGTGAACTGGTTCCGCAAGACGGCCGAAGGCAAGTGGCTCTGGCCGGGCTACGGCGACAACAGCCGCGTGCTGAAGTGGATCTGCGAGCGCATCGAGGGCACCGCCAAGTCGGTGGAAACCCCGATCGGCATCCTGCCCGCACCCGGCGCCATCGACCTGACCGGCACCACGGTGACGGCCGCGGACATGGCCGAGCTGCTCAAGGTGGACAAGGCCGGCTGGCTGAACGAGATTGCCAGCGTTGAAGAGTCCTACAAGACCTACGGCGCCAAGCTTCCGAACGCGCTGAAGACCGAGCTGGAAGGCCTCAAGGCCCGCCTGAACAAGGCGTAAGCCGATACAGACGACAAAGGGGCGCCCTCACGGCGCCCCTTTTTTTTGTTGAAATTTCACCCTGTCGGTTATTCCACCCGAATTGAAATGGCATCGCGGAGGCCGCGGCTATCGGAGCAACTGATCGTCAGCTCACCCGCCGCCGGCCAGGGCAGAAGCAACTCGTGATCCGCCGACCCGACGCCGAAATAAGAGCCGTTGACGAACCAATACAGCGGATCCCCCTTCCCCTCCGTCTCCGCCCTTAACATCAGCCCTCCTCCGGCGGAGCCTGGCGCGCGTCGATAGCTCCGCCCCTCCACCGGCTCCCGGATCTTCACGGAGCCCCCGCCCACCGCCACCGCCGGCCGATGCGCCTGGCAGGGGGCCGGATCCGATACCCCGGCGATCGCCCAGCCGCTGACCGGAACAGAACACTCATGCCCCGGCGGCTGCCCGCTGGCCGGACACTCGGCGCGCCGGACCAGCCGCGGCGGGGGCTCATACCACCCGGCCGATTCCCCGGCCGACAGGCCGCGCACGAGGGCCGCCGCCGCCGGCACTGCCGCCGCCTGGCCAGTCAGCCCCTGCACGCCCCGGCCATCGGGCTTGCCCAGCCAGACGCCCACCACATACCGGGGCGTCCAGGCCACGCACCAGGCATCGCGGTAGCCCGACGAGGTGCCTGTTTTCCACGCCACCCGCGGCAGGGCCGTCTCCCCGCAATGGCCGTAAAACGCCATCTGCCGGCTGTCCTGGCTGAGGATGTCCGCCACCAGGTAACAGGCCTCCGGGGACAGGATCCGGCGGCCGGGATCGAGCGGGTCCGTCTCCAGCCGCCGGAGCGGCTTCCAGACTCCAAGCCGCGCCAGGGCCGCATAGGCGTTGCACAGGTCCAGGAGCCGCACGCGGCAATCGCCGATGACCACCCCCAGGCCGGGCGGCGGCTGCCCGGGCTCCCGCACGGCCAGCCCCGCCTGCTCCAGGAGCTCAATCCACGGCTCCAGCCCCATCCGGCGGCACAGCCACATGGCGGGGACGTTCAGCGATTGGTCCAGCGCCTGCCGGCAGGTCACCGTCCCGCGCCAGGCGCCGTCAAAGTTCACGGGCGCGTAGGGGCCGAACGACAGGGGCGTGTCGGGAAGGATCGTTTCGGGAACGGCGGCGCCGGAGTGGAACGCCTGGGCGTACAGGAACGGCTTCAGCGCCGAGCCCGGCGAGCGGGGCGACGCGGCGCCGTTGACCTGGCCGGCGTGGAGGCTGTCCCTATAATCGGGAGATCCGACGAGGGCCCGCAGGGCGCCCGTCTCCACCTCCAGCACCACCGCCGCGGCGCCCCAGGCGTCCCGGCTGCGCCACAGGTCGGCCTGCTCGCGCACCGCCCGCTCGGCCAGGGCCTGGATCCGCCGGTCGAGCGTGGCGCGCCGCTCGCCCCCGCCGGGGACCTGGCCCGCCAGCCAGTCGCAGAAATGGGGCGCGTCAAACGCCCGCCCGCCCGCCCGGCACCGCACCGGCTCCGCCCGGGCGGAGCGCCACTCCGGGGGCGTGATGAAGCCATTCCGGCTCATGCGGTCCAACACCGTATTTCGGCGGACTCGCGCGCGGTCGGGATGACGGTCGGGCCGCAGGCGGGACGGCGCGTTCGGCAGCCCGGCCAGAAGGGCGGCCTCGGCCAGCGACAAGTCTTCGGGCTCGCGGTCGAAATAGATCAGCGCGGCGGCCCGGACGCCCTCCACGTTGCCGCCAAAAGGGGCGTGGTCCAGGTAAAGCGCCAGGATTTCCGCCTTGGACAGGCGACGCTCCAACTGGAGGGCGCGAAAGGCCTCGCGGCACTTCACGCTCCAGGTTCGGGGACCTTCCGACTCCATCATGCGCACCACCTGGGTCGTGATGGTTGACGCGCCGGAATGGATGTGGCCGAGTATCAGGTTCTGCGCCAGCGCCCGGATGAGCGACCAGCCGTCCACCCCGGAATGCGCATAAAACCGCTTATCCTCCGCCGCCAGGGTCGCGTCTTTCAAGCGGCGCCAGCCCTCGCCGCCGCCGTTTCCCGGAAAGGCAATCCGATCGTCCGCGGCACGCTCAACCCGGAGAAGGCGCCCTTCCCGATCGGTGAGGCGAAGAGCCGACGAGCGGGTGCGGTAGCGGTCGCCGGGAAAAGGAGCCCACCGGATCGCCGCCTCCAGGACGAGGAAAGCGGCCAGCAGCAGGAATGCCGCGAGCCGCAGGCCCCTCCGGAGCCCCCTGGCCTCAAGGCTCAACGGTTATCCGCCCGGAGCCGGTCAGACTGTGAATGGCGGGGGCATACATGCAGG
This sequence comes from uncultured bacterium, assembly GCA_903828035.1. Next base: position 7,432 of record CAIKKV010000399.1, on the reverse strand, counting down.
AGGCGGTCGCCGGCGGCCAGATATAGCTTCCCGCTGTCACGGCCCGCGCCAGGTAGTAGAGATGCCGCACGCCTTCCACAGCGCCGGAAAAGGCGATCAGGCGGTCATCGCGCAACGACAGGTAGCGGACGGGAAGCCGGGCTTCATTCTCCGGGATGAAGGCGGCATAGCCATTGGGAAGGTTCGGGTTTTCAAACTCCAGCCCTCCGGGGAGCGGCTCCTCCACGACCACATTATCCAGCGGGCGGGTCATCCCCTCAACCGTCAGCTTGACCACGACCAACTCGCCCTTCTTGAACGTCATTCCGTCGAGCGGCTTCCCCTCCCTGCCCAGGATCTGGCGGCGAATGCGCATGCCGTGATCCTCTTCGGGAATCGTGCCGCCTTTCGGAATCCCGGCCGCTGTCCAGGCATAATACAACGTCTTCTCGCCGGTATTGCGAAGCGTGACCTGCTGCAGGCCGGCGGGCCCGGAAAAGCCCAGTTCGTTCGTCTCGGAAATCCGCCAGGTTTCGCGAAAATTGCCGCTCACAACGAGCCCGCGGCACGATTCGCGGCCGGAGGGCTTTTGCCGGGCGTAGCGCCCCAGCGCCAGCAGGGCCCAGGCGTTATCCTGGGTGGTCGCCCACGAGCCGGTCCGCTGCGACCCCAGCAGCCGGCCCGCCAATACCGGCACTGCGGGCGACGCCGGATCAACCTGCAGCCAGGCGTCCAGCAGAAGGGCATCCGTCCGTGTCGATGAGGCCAGCGAATCGCCCACGTCCCGGGAAAAGACCTCCGCCTCTTCGGCGCCCGCCCGCGCGAGACTCGACGCCGCCTCGGCGCGCCTGCCGGAAGCCAGGAGCGCCTGGATCAGCCAGGCCCGGCAGTCCGGATCCAGGTTCTTCTCCTGCATCAACCGCGCCAGGGCGGCTTGATCGGGCCGGCCGGCAGAGCCCAGGGCGGTCAACGCGGTGGCGGCGCAAGCCCATCCGCTCGGCTTCCGATCGCGCAGCCACCCCGCCAGCTGACGCTCCAGGTACGAGCAGGCGCGATCGACGGCTTCCGCGGGAACGGCATACCCCGCGTCCCTTGCCCTGGCCAGAAACAGGACCGCATACGCCGTTCCCCAGTCGTACACCTCGGCCTCGCGCGGCCACAGCGAGAATCCGCCGCCGCCTGTCTGCATGGCCAGGACACGGCGGATGCCGGCGTTCACCCGCTCCGCGATCAGGGCGGGATCCCGGTACCCGCTCTCCCCGGCGGCCAGCAGATCCGCCGCCACCAGATAGGGAAAGGCCCTGGACAAGGTCTGCTCCAGGCAGCCATACGGATACTCATCCAGGAAGTCCAATGAGCCCAGCTTTTCCAGCCCCGGCGATCCGGAGCAGACCAGCTTTCCGGTCCCGACATTTGAAACCCACTCGCCCGGGAACTCCAGCTTCACCACCTGCTCCGAAGGCAGGGCGCCGATTCCGGCGAGCGTCACGCGGGGCCAGGGCGGATGCACGGGAATCTCAACCGTTTCCACCCACTGGTCGTCTCCGGCATGAACGCTCCACTGGACCTGGCCAATCCCCACGGAGGAGGCCCTCAGCGGCAGATTGACCTCCTTATTTTCGCCGGGCTTGAGCTCCACACGCACGGGCGCGCCCCCTCCCGTCATGGCGCCGGACGCGGACACGGAGAGGTCGGCTTCGCCGGCCGACTGGCTTTCATTGAACACCTGGCAGTGCATGCTCACCTGGTCGCCCGGGGAGGCCGCGCGGGGGAGCCCCGCCAGCACCACCCAATCGCGTCGGACCACCACGGGCTTGGCGGCGTACCCGAATCCCCCTGGAGCGGCCGCCACCGCGGTGACCCGCAGTTGACCGGAAAACTCCGGCACCGGCAAGATAACCGAAGCGCGGCCGTCAGCCTCCGTCCGCAAGGTGCCGGACCAGAGCGCCACGGGGGTGAAACGGCGCCCTCGGATGGGATTAAGCCGGCCGGCCATTTCCGCACCCATGGCGTCGCCGCCCGTTTTCAGCCGGATGGCCGCCGCCACGGCGTCGGGATCGGGAAGCAGCAGGGCGTAGCCGTCATACAGCCAGGCGAACAGCCCCCGGGATGTGGAGAAGAAGGCAAGCGGATCGGGTGACCCGTATCCCGTCAACTGCAGAATCCCCTCATCCACCGCCGCCACTGTCACCTCGCAGGAAACGGGATGCCCTTCGGCATCGCTGACCCGGACCTCCACGGTCAGCGGGCTCGCCGGCTTCACGCGCTCAGGAACGGAAAGATCGACCTGGAAGGACTTCTCGGGCCGCCCCACCTTCATGGCGGCCACGCCTGTCGCGCGAACCACCGTCATCCCGGAATCCGGAAGCGTTCCCTCCTGGGGCCTGACCACCACGGCCCGCACATACAAGTTGGGCCAGTAGTCCGGCTTGACCGGGACCCTGAGCTGAAGCGTCGTATTCGTCATCGCAAGCACGCGCGTCTCGCAGAGGCGGCTGTTTTCCAGGCTGATCAGCGCCTGGCCGGGAAAAGGCGCCTGCAGGGTAACCACGGCTTCCTCGCCGGCCCGATACCGTTCCTTGTCAAACCGCACCGCCACCTGATCGGGCTGCCGGAATCGCGTCCCGCCCCACCCGCTGCCGTCGGACACGTAGAAGCTCATGGACGCCCCCGCGCCGGAGGGGGTGTCCACCGCCAGCTCGTATTCCCCTTCCAGCGCGTGGTCCCAGACGATCTCCGCGACGCCATTGGAGGCGGGGACCGACGATCCCTCCCGGACCAGGTCCTTCACCGGATCGAAGCGGAAACGGCTGCCGGATTCGGGATCCGTCTCCTCGCGCCAGATCCACGTCACCCGCGAGAGCGTCCAGGAAAGCGGGGCGGGCTCAACCGCCGGAGCGCCGGACGGATCCACCCTGACCGCCTGGAACCGGGCAGGCGCACCGGCGGACGCGTTTTCCGCCAGCGACTTCAGGCCGATGTACCTGTTTTTAGCATCCACGGGAAACGTGCAAACGGCGGGGCAGGCGCGGCCGCTGTCCTCGATCACCGTCGCGGCCAGGGTGCAGGACAGGGCGGCCCCGGGATTCAGGTCCGCCGGGAACGGCACGGCAAACTCGGCCCGGCCTTCGAAATCGAGCAGGTCCTCCCCGCATTCGATCGTGCGCCAAACGGGGGGCTGCCGGGGATCGCCGAAGACAAAGTCGGGGAACCGGGCGGACTGGAAGGGCGCCGGGCCCAGCCGGGCGCGGAGGGAGGCGCGCTTCCCTTCGGCCGGACTTCCGAAGAGATAACGGGCTTTCACCGAAACGGTAACCGGCTCGGCCAGGGATACGCGGCCGGCGGGCCCCGTGAGGGTCACGGCCAGCGTCGGCGGAACAAAATCCTCAACCATCAGGGAGAGGGATCCGGCACTCCGGCCGGGGCCCCCGGCTTCCAGCTCAAGCGCATACCGGCCGGTCAGCGCCTCCGGGGGGCACGGCCACTCGAAATCGGCTGTTCCCGCCCCGGACAGCAGGGCCGTCAGCCGGGCTGCCGTCAGCCCATCCGGCCGCCGGACCAGCAATTGAACCGGGAAGGCGGTCGGACACGCCAGCAGGGGGCCCCTCACGATGGCGCGGATGCGGGCCGACTCACCGGGCCGGTAAATGCCGCGATCCGCGTAGAGGAACGCTTCGTAGCCGCTGCTTAAAAAGCCGCGGCCCGAGTCCTCCACCACCCCCTGCACGAGGGCCTCGTCCAGCTTGATCATGGCGAACGCATCGCCCTTTTCGCCGGTTACAATGCCCAGCGGGGGCAGCGGATCCCGGCTGATCAGGGCGAGCCCGCGCTCATCGGTGACCGCCGAGGCGACAAGCTGGTTCTTGGCCGATAACGCCGTGACGGTCACGCCGGCCACCGGGGTCCCCTTGCCGATGGACATGGCCCAGACCAGCACCTCGCGCTCGTTACGGATCACCGTCAAGCCGAGGTCGGTCAGCACCACCATCTTGTGGGCCGCCAGATGGGTGGTTTCGTCGGCATCCTCGGCCATGACGTAATAAAGGCCGGAGGCGGCGGAGCCGGTCAGCTCGCCCAGGTCCAGAACGGTCTGGCGCACCTGGTTGCGTCCGGGCTCCACCTTCACGAGCCGATTGGTGACTTCGTCGCCTTCCGACTCGGACTGGTTCCAGACCCCGCTTCCCTCGCGGTCGTTGTAAAGGCTCGAGGATCGGGCAAACCCGGAAATGTTATTGGTGTAGATTTTCCAGACGGAAACCTTGACCGCTTTCACATTGATGGACTCCAGCGCCACTTTCCGGGATCCGGCGGAGGAGAGGTAGTGGCCCCGGTCCTGGAAGCGGAGCCGGGTCTTCAAGTCCGCCACCTGGATGGCCATGAACAGATCCTGCGTCAGCACGGAGCCGTTCCGGGCGGGCAGCCCGGCCATAAAGGTCAGCTCGACCCGCCTGCCCGGGACAAGCCCCCGGATGCGGGCCAGGGCGCCGGTTCCGGACTCCCACGTCAAATTGGTCGACGGCTCGATTTTGACATACCGCTTCCAGTCCGGAGCCGGGGGCTGGGAGAACACCACCCGGAGAGCGGCAGACGATCGCTCCTCCTCGGGCTCCACGCTCCCGATGTGCATCCCGGCGTCCGCCGCAGAGGGCGGCATTCCCTGGAAACGGAATGTGGCCGGGGTAAACGGACGGCCCGCCAGCGAAGACGGCAGGGAGACGCGGATGAGCACATTGGACGCCGCCGGCCAGGGCGAGTCCGGCACAAAAGAAAGAATACTCGGAGCCCGCCACTGAATCCGGCCCGGCAAATCCGGCAGGACCGCCACCATACCGGAGGCGGACTCGAAGGCGCCCGCATCCAGCCTCATCGCGTCCGACCATTCCCAGACCACCGGCTCCCGCTCCCGAAGCGCGCCGCCCGGCAGGGGGCTTTGTCGCAGCAGCACGACGCCCTGCGCCGGGCCCGCCTCGCGGCGGCAGCCGGTCCCGCCGGCGATCAGCGCCACCAGCGCGGCCAGCCCCGCGATCCCCCACCCCGTCATTCGTCCGCTCATGGCTTCGACTCCTCCCCGGGTGCCGCCGATAAAACAGGGACTGCCGCGCCGGCCTTCAGGTCCGGCAGGCTTTCCAGTCTCCCCAGAAGCTTGCACAGCCGGTCGCCGGAGGGGCGGATCCGCTTTTCATAGCTGCCCGCGGCGTCGCGATAGGCGTCCCCGGCCTTGTTCAGGGAAGACCCTATTTTAGAAACATGCTCCATGAACTTCTCGACCCGGGCGAACAGCTCCTGCGCTTCCTGGGCGATGACGCGCGCGTTCTCGGTCTGGGCGAACTGCTGCCAGCTGAGGGAGACGGCGCGCAGCAGGGCGATCAGCGAGGCGGGCGTGGCGACCATGACCTTCTGGTCCGCCGCCCAGACGATCAGCTCCGGGTCGCCCTCCAGCGCCGCGCTGAAAAGGGATTCGGCCGGCAGGAAGAGGACCACGTAATCGAGGGCGTTCGGGAAGCGGGCGGGATACCCGCGGGCGCCGAGCTGGCGGATGGTCGTGCGGAGCTTGCGGGCATGCTCCGCGAGATACTCGCCGCGGGCCTGCGTATCGGCCCCCGCCGTCATGGCGGCGGCGTCGAACTCCGGCACCTTGGCGTCAACGACAATGAGGCGGTCACCGGGGAGGCGCACGACCAGGTCGGGCCGGGAATCCCCGGCGCTGGCCTGCTCGGTAAAGTCGCAATGCGCGCTCATGCCGGCGGCTTCCACCACGCGCCGGAGCGTCTCTTCGCCCCAGCGGCCGCGGGCCTGGCTGGAGCGCAGCACCATTCGGAACTGCTGGGTTTCGCTGGCCAGGTTCTGGCTGTTCAGCGTCAGCGTCTCAAGCTGCGTGCGCACCGCGCCGAGCGTGCGGGACTGGTCCGTCTCGCTCTGCTGGAGGCGGGACTGGTAGCTCTTGAGCTGCTCCTCGAGGGGCTTCAGAACGGCCTGGATGGAGTCGCGCCGCTTGTCCAGATCCCCGCCGGCCACCTGCTGGTAACGGGCGAAGGCCTGCTCGGCCTGGCGGATAAACTCCTCGCGCGACTCCTTCAGCACATCGGCGCTGAGCGCCTTGAACTGGTTTCGCATGGCGTCGAGCGATTGCGCGTGAAGGGCTTTTTCGAACTCGAGGCGGGTCGCCGCCTCGGCCTCCTGGGCGGCCAGTCGCGCCGCGGACAGCCGTCCCCGCATCCACCAGCCGCCGGCCGCTCCCAACGCGGCGCCGAACATCAAAACCAGCATCATCCAAAACGGTTGCATATATCCCCCGGGTCGATTGAATGGCATCCTAGTCCACTCCATCCCTCTTGTCCACATTGTCCCTCTTGATTTTCGAGCACATGCACCGTAAATTATCCGGCAACGAAAAGGAGCACCCGTGATCCAGTACTATGACCTTCAGAACCGCCGCCGTTCGGAGTCGATTGAAAGCTTCTTTCCGGGCTGGAAGCCGGGCGCCGAGACCGTTGTCTTCCTGGTTCCGCATGACGATGACGCCGTGCTGGGCCCGGGCTACCTGATGCAGGCGGTCCAGGACAACGGCGGACGGGTGGCCGTGGTGCTCTTCTGCAACGGCTGCGCGGGCTATTCCAAGCGCGAGCAGATGGATGAGATCGTCGAGATCCGGCGCCGGGAGATGGCGGCCTGCATGGCGCTGATGGACGTGCCGCCGGACATGCTGGAGCGGCTGGAATTGCCGGATTTCAGCAGCCATCTCCATGTCGGCTGGCAGTTGTTGAACGGCGCCGCCGGCACCTTTGAAATCCTTGTCCGCCGCCTTCGCGCCTGGAAAGCCACGCGGCTGGTGTATGCCAACGGCTACCGGGAGCACATCGATCACCTGGCGGTGGAGACGGCGGCGCTCTATGACGGGCCTCAGGTGGGCGATCCCGTGGCGCTGGACCTGGGCAAGCCGAGCCTGATCCGCTCGTATGCCTCCTATTGCTGCTGGGGCCGCTTCTCCCCTCTTGACGCGCTCGCGGACGGGCGCGACCCCCGGATCCGGGCCAACTGGGCGATCGTCGCGGACCAGGCCGTCGAAAACCGGCTGATGAGGGCGATCCAGGCCTTTGCGTCGCAAGGGGAGATCATCCAGGGCATCATGGAAACGCGCAAGCAGCGGCTCCTCCCGGGCGACAAGGCGCGGTATCTTGAATATTACCTGAAGACCGAAGTCCGTCCGCCGGTGGAGCACGATCCCTATAAGGACCTGGTACAGAGCATTGACCGGCGGTACGCCTAAGGGTCAGGAAGTCGGATGAGTCGGACAGGTCGGACCAGTCAGACGGGTCTGACAGATCGGAATCGGGCCCGTTTCCCGCCAGGCGGCGCGAACGAGATCCGCCACAACTTCGGCGGGGAGATCCCGGTCCAGATCGATCCAGCGGATCTGCGCCTGGTTGCGGAACCAGGTCATCTGGCGCTTGGC
>CAIKKV010000398.1 GCA_903828035.1 uncultured bacterium | reverse complement strand
TTGGGAGCCTTCGTCGACTCCTGGCCGGATGCGTAACGATACCTTGGAAACACACCTGGCTGCGTTGGATCAGGTGCGGTTCATCGACACGCACGGGTGGCACCGGATTGACGGGAAGGAACTCGGCTTTGCCGACGTCGTGACGCCGTCGCCGCTTGAATTTCAACCAGCCATGGAGAACGGCTATTTCACCACCGAGAACGCTGCGGCTCTCGTTGCGCGCTCCAAGGATGCCCTCGTCATCAGCTTTCGCGGCACCAACGACACGGACGGGAAGAAATGGACTGACATCCTGTCGCCGGATATCAGGCAATGGGCCGGTGCCGTCGGCAATGGGATGGACACCCATTACTCCTACTTCAGTCAGCTTTTGGAAAAGCTTTACACATACGTCTCGGAGAGCCCCGACATCACATCTGTCTATGTTACTGGCCATAGTCTGGGCGCGGCCATGGGAAATGCATTGATGGATTCTGCGAACGGCCCGATCCGTAATGCCAATGGCAGGTCCGTTACCTACGAGGCTCATCTTTTTGCCAATCCAGGCTATCGATATATTGACGGAATTTCGCGCCGGTCGAACATATCAAACTATCAAAATCAAGAGGATTTTATTCGGGTACCAAATTCGATCAAAGAACTGCCGGGAGATATGAATATTGTTTATTTCAACACGGATGAGGTCGCTTTTGTTCCCAACCTCGCCCAACATAATCCTCATCTGTTCGAACGCATATATCAATTCCTGCACGATGAAGAAGTCGGCGAAGACACATTCCTGGCCGGTGGCGCCGCGGACTACGACCGCATCATCGTTGGCGCCATAAGGGAAAACTTTGGCGGCCTATCTATCGGTGAGGGCAAGTTCTTCAACAATGGCATCGGCAATGACGACCTGTGGGGTAGCGGTGATCCGGACATCCTTGTCGGCGGCCCCGACAACGATACCCTTCACGGGAATGGGGCTGACGACCTGCTCGATGGTGGCGCACAGAATGACACGCTCGATGGTGGCAGCGGCGCGGACAAGATGCTCGGGGGCCTCCACGACGACACCTACATCGTCGACAACCAGAGAGACGAAGTGGTCGAGCTTGACGGCCAAGGCATCGACGCGGTCGTGATCAGGGCGCAGGGGCTTCCGCCCTTCCTTCTGCCTCCCAATGTCGAGAATCTCAGCGTCGCCTTCAGCATCAACGGATCCCCGCAGGTTGGAAGGTTCGTGCTTACCGGTAACGGCCTGCCAAACATAATTGGTGGCGGTCCCGGTCTCGACACGATCAACGGTGGTCTCGGTGCAGACACGCTCTACGGCAATTCTCCAACGGGTCGCGATATCTTCGTGTTCCAGGCCGGGCAGGCAAATGGGGACATGGTCGGTGATTTCCGGGCCGATGGAAGGTTCCCCGACAGGTTTGCCTTGGAAGATGATCTTCTCAGCTTCAAAGGTTATGGTGCCGGCAGCATCGAGCACATTGGTGGCGATCAATGGCGCATCACTTCCAGCGATGCTTCGATTAGCGATGTCATCCGGCTGCCAAACGTCTCTCGCCTTGAGGGCGGCTTCACCGTGCCGATGATTGGCTGGGATCTCACGTGGAGAGCCTACGAATTCGTCTGACCCCGGCCCGCCGCGAGACAAACCAGCCCTGCTGGTCTAGATAGCCGCAGCCGGCAAGCTGCCCGGCGTGCGACAGGACAGAACCATGGCTGGCGACACCACCGCAGGCGAGACAGAAACCGGGCGCGACTTCATTCGCGACATCATCGCGGAAGACCGCGCGCAAGGCCGCGTGCAGAGCGTCGTCACCCGCTTCCCGCCGGAGCCGAACGGCTACCTGCATATCGGCCACGCCAAGTCGATCTGCCTCAATTTCGGCGTGGCGGAGGAGTTCGGCGGGCGCTGCCACCTGCGCTTCGACGATACCAACCCCACCAAGGAAGAGCAGGAGTTCATCGACGCCATCGCCAAGGATGTGCGCTGGCTCGGCTTCGACTGGGGCCAGAACCTGTACCATGCCTCGGATTATTTCGAGCAGCTCTACGCCTGGGCGGAACACCTGATCCAGCACGGCCA
>CAIKKV010000397.1 GCA_903828035.1 uncultured bacterium | reverse complement strand
TGCCGCGGGAAGGCTTCCTCGGCGGGGACCGCGGGCGCGCCGGCGGGGACCGCGGTCACCTTGAGCCCCAGATACCGGCCGTTGGCCTTGCTGCTGTTGTTCGAGTCATACCAGAGCGCCTTCCAAAGGTCGCTTTCCTCCGGATACAAGGGGATCACCGCGGAGGCGGAAGAACCCGGAGTGCCGAGCATGACATTGAAATAGCCGTCTTTCACATAGACGGGATACACGCGGGACCACAGCCCCGAACCCGTCCCCGTGGACGACTCATGCAGGCGGAACTCGATGCTGTAAACGCCATCCATATAGACGCCGCCCTGCGGAGTCAAAAGACGGCCCTGGTAGTTGATTATGCCCGGGGTGACCTGTGTTCTCGAGTCGGGCACATCCGCCCAGACGGAAGCCGCCGCCATTGCCAAGACAGCCGCCACCTGTACCATCATTTTCGGGTTCTTCATAGCCTGTCGTCTCCTGCTGCTGTTCAGTTGTTAATCGCGCCAAACTCGCCGACGCGACTGACGCGCTCGAGTTTGAAAGTGCCCCTGATCCGAATGGTTTTGTTGAGTCCCGCAACCGTCTCTTCGAAAACGCCGCCGGATTCCGTGACGCCCCACTGCCGGTTGGCGACGCCGCGGACGGGATCGAGAAGGGCGAACAGGAAGCTCATGTCCCGCGTGACCGTGTAGGACTCGACCCCCTCGGCCAGGGGGGTCGCCACGCCGTTGTCGTACCGCAGGTTGTCGTGCTGCGGATGGTAGCGGTGGACAAAGGGGTTGGCGGGATCGTTGAAAGGAATCGTGACCAGGCCGGACAAGGTGTTGGACGCACCGAACGTGCCGGACAGGGGAAGCGGATCCATGAGCGGAAAGCAGGTCGAGCTCACCCGCACGATCCGGGCGTTGGCATGTCGGGCGACGTAGGCCGCAGCCGCCGTCTCGTCGGCCAGGATCGTCAGGATGCCGTTGGTGGACAGCGCGGTCGTTGTCCCCGTTTCGGATTCATCGTGCCGGTACGCCAGCAGGGCGCGCTGAAGGAGATGGGGCGTTCCCGACGCATCCACGTGCAGGATCAGCCGGAAGGTATACGGTTCGGAAACGGAAACAGGGCCGTCGTCCCTCCAGACGTTGTCCGCCCCGATGCGGGTCGGCGCGCGCTCGACATGCGTCACGGTGACGGCGCCCACCCACAGGCCGGCGGGATCAATCTGCGAGGACAAGCTGCCGTCACAGGAGACGCCCAGCCGGATGTCGGCCGCGGTCCCCGACGTGATGCGGATCACGCTCTGCCAGGCCGAGCCGGGAACGCCCCCCGCCAGCGCCAGGGAATCGGGCGCCAGGCTCAGCTCCACCTGGCCCAGGGCCGGAACATTGGTCACCAGCAGGGCTGGCAGGGTTTGATAAACCGCGCCTAAATCCCCGGCGGGCTTGTACACCAGGGGCGTCTTCCCCATCAGCGCCGGGAAGCCGGACGACGCCGGGGGGCTCTCCGAAGCCAGATGTTCGATCCGGACGGCCCGGCTGGCGGATGAGCGATTCCTGATGATGAGCGAGCGCGGCGAGATGGACTCACCGAAATCAAGCATCCGCGAAGCGGGGGCCGTCTCGACCTGGATCGCCCCGCTGTAATCCCGCGCGTTCTTCCCGGCGGTGATCCAGTAGGCCACGCCGCCGCTGGCCAGCTCCGTGGCGGGCGTCCAGACACGCTGCGGACTATCGGTCAGGCCCGTGATGCGGAAAATCGTGGCGGTGGAGCTATTGATCGAAAAATCAGTTGAAAAAGAGAAAAAATCACTGAAGCTGATCTGGGCGTTGGTGGAAACCGGAAGGCCAACCAGGTTCGGCTCCCCCGGAATCCAGCGCATGGCGTTGAGAACGGGTTTGCCGGTGAGGCGCAGGACGAAGGGCGTCGCATTGTCGGCCACGCGGATCGAATAGGATTCGCCTGCCACCAGGCTCCCGAATGAACTGATGGAGGCATTGGTGGCGAACCAGAAACTCCAGTCGGCGGAGCGGGGAAGCGGATCGCGGGGATCCAGATCGAACTCCATGCCGGCGCCGGTCCGATGCCACCAGTAGACCTTCTCAACCGCCGTGTTGCTGAACAGCACCGCACACTCGTCCTGCGCGGGCTGAACACATACCTGCACGCCGTTCCACCCCGGCGATAACGGAATCTCCTGGGTAAGCCACTGGGCCGACAACGGGAGAGTTGTCAAAAACAAGACGATATGTATTGTGAGGAAACGCCCACTCCTGGAAAGAGCTGTCGGCATCGATTGGTACTCCCTGTTGGGAATTGAAGTTAGCTAAAATCAAATACGGGGTCAACCTAAATGATTACATCTAAAGGATTACATCTAAAGGATTACATCTAGATGCTTGAAAAAAACCATCTATAATTGATCATTCGTCTTGCCATGGCTCGTGCCAGGCGAAAATTGGTCGGGGCGGAGGGATTTGAACCCTCGACCTCTTGCACCCCAAGCAAACGCGCTACCAGGCTGCGCTACGCCCCGACATGGTGCTCAAAGCTATCAAAAAAGTGCTGTACTCTATCACCCCTCGCCGGGCGCGTCAACATTTTCGAGCCCGTCATCAAGAAAAGCATCGAAGAGCGCATCGATGTCCGCGCCCTCAAACTCCTCGGCATCCTCCACCGCCGCCTTCTTGCGCAGCAGGGCCACGCACTCCGTCAGCAGGCGCCCGCGGCGCTCGTGCAGCAGCAGATCGCGCGCGCTCTCCTGGGTGGCCGGGCGGCCCTTCCGCTCCAGGTCCTGCATGGACTGCCTCACCTCGTCGCCGGTCGGCTCCGCAATCCGGCTGACCAGCGCCTTCACCAGCTTGTCGATCATCAGGCTGTCCACGATGCTCTGCTGGAACATCAGCTCGTCCATATCCTGGCTGTCCCGGATGGCCGCGAACTCCTCTTCGCTCCCCGCCTCCCGCACCAGAACCGCGCGCCGGGCCGCCGCTTCCTCCGCCGACACCCGCACCCCCGCCTTGCGCGCCTCGTCCAGGAGCAGCCGGGCGCCGATCGCCTGGTCCTTCGCCTTGCGGATCAGGAGCTCCCGGTTCTCCTCGAGATCCACCTCGGGCAGGTGCGCGCGATAAAAATTAACCAGGCGGGTCAGCTCCGTGAGGACCGCCCGGCTGGACACCAGCTCTCCATTCACCCGAATCGCCATACCGCTCCTTTCGCGCAACCGATCAGCCCGCCGTCTCCCGGCGGGATTTCAACTCAATCGAAACCGGCCCGTCATTCAAGATCTCAACCGCCATATCGGCCCGGAACACGCCTGTGGCCACCCGCTCCTCCCCCAACGCCAGGCGGAGCGCCGCCGTGTACTCATGATAGAGCGCTTCGGCGGCCACCGGATCGGCGGCCTCGATGAAGCTGGGCCGGTTTCCCTTCCTCGTGTCCGCCTGCAGGGTGAACTGCGAAACCACCAGGACCTCGCCGGCCACCTCCTCGATCGACCGGTTCATCTTGCCATCGGAGTCGGGGAAAATCCGCAGATTCACGGTCCGGTCGGCCAGGTAGCGGGCGTCCTCGGCCGTGTCGTCACGCCGGACGCCCAGCAGCACCACGTAGCCGGGGCCGATTTCGCTGACCCGCCTCCCCTCGATCGTCACGCTGCCGCGCGTGACCCGCTGGATCCATGCTTTCATCGGCTCAGACGGAGGGCCTGACGGCCGCCCCGCCCTCCCCGACAGGCGGGACCTCGGGCTGAACCCCCGGCTCGATCGCGGCCGGCGCTTCCGGCTGAATGGCGGCCGCCTTGGCCGCCGCCAGCTTCTGCTTCTCGCGGCGGATCCACTCGCGGGAGGCCAGGCGGTAGGCCTTGGCGCCCGGGCAGTTGTCGTCGTACAGCAGGATGGGCTGCCCGTAGCTGGGCGCCTCGCTCAGCCGCACGGAGCGCGGAATGATGCACTCGAAAACGGCGTCGCCGAAATGGGCCTTCACCTCGTTGACCACCTGCTGCGACAGGTTGGTGCGGCTGTCGAACATGGTCATGATGATGCCCTCCAGCTCCAGGGCCGGGTTGGTGCCCGTCTCCCGGAGCTGGCGGATCAGGTGGGTGATGATGCTGAGCCCCTCCAGCGCATAGTATTCGCACTGGATGGGAATGAAGAGCGTGTCGGCCGCGGCCAGGGCGTTCATGGTCAGGATGCCCAGCGAGGGCGGGCAGTCGACCAGGATATAGTCATACCGGTCCCCGGCCACGATGGGCGCCAGGGCATCGCGGAGCCGGAACAGGTGGCGGTCCAGGCGGGCCACGTCGATTTCGGCGCCGCACAGGTCGACTTCCGAGGGGATGATATCGAGACGGTCCAGGACGGTCCGGCGGATCTTGTCGGCGGCGGGCGACTCGCCGACCAGGGCGGCGTAGATGCTGGCGCCCTCGATCCGCTCGAGGCCCAGGCCGCTGCTGGCGTTGGCCTGGGGATCCAGGTCGACCAGCAGCACCTTCTTGCGGGCTTCGCTCAGGTAGGCGGCCATGTTCACGGCGGTGGTGGTTTTGCCCACCCCGCCCTTCTGATTGGCAACGGCAATCACACGCGTCATAAGCGGAGACCCTCCCTACTTGGCCCGGCCGGCATTGACCAGCGCAAAAAATCGGTCCTGGTATTCCTCGAACACGCCATAGTTCTGCAACTTGACGCCCAACGGCTTGACCAGCCTTCCATCGCGGGAAGCGGCCCTGAAATCGGACTCCAGCTCGTCGCGAACCCCGCGCGGCATGCCGCCGGCATCGTCGAAGAGCCGCCGGCGCTCCAGCTCGCGCACGTTGCCGGGCACGGAGTAGCGGATCACGTCGGCCATCAGCTTGAGGAGGCAGACCTCCCAGGGGTGATCGACGCCGGTGAGCACGGCGGCCATGGGATCGCCCTTGGCCTTGACCCGCTCGGTGACCTGGTCCTTGACCATCGCGAGCGACTCGGTCAGCAGGACCTCCTGGGTCTCCTGCTTGCGGATCTGGAACCCGTAGCGCAGCACGTGCATGTCCTTGGAGTGGTCGCGGAGCCATTCGGCATACGCCTCGGCCTCCTTGCCGAAGCCGTCGAGGAGGCTGCTGGCGTAGGACTGGGGCGTGAGGATCTGCGGCTGGAAGGCCTGGATGCGCCCCTCGCGCACGCGCGTCTGGCAGGTGTTGTCCATGGGCTCGCTGATCATCGAATAGTTGACCAGGGTGGCGCCGAAGGTTTCCAGCCGGCGCGCGGGCATGTGGAGGATCTCCGTCTGGTTGACGGCATACCAGAAGTCGAAGGGGTCGTGTTTTTCCGGCGTGGTCATATCAGCCGCCACCCGTCCCGCCGGCGGCCGCTTCCCTGGCCCGCTGCTGCGTCTCTTTCTTGAGCCGCTTGAGCGCCAGGCCCAGGGTCAGCTTGCGGGGAGCCGAAAAATGGTCGATCAGCAGCACGCCGCGAAGGTGGTCGAGCTCGTGCTGCACCGCCCGGGAAAGCAGGCCGCGCACGGCGACCCGGCGGCCGATGCCGTCCAGGTCCTGGTACTCGGCCGTGACCTCGTAGGCCCGCTTGACGGGCCCGTAGATGGCGGGAAAGCTCAGGCACCCCTCCTCGCCCTCCATCTCGCCGGCGCGCGCCGTGATGCGGGGGTTGGCCATGACCAGGGGCCTGGCCACGTCGGGGTTCAGCCGGGGGCCGTCTTCCACGTCCACATCGGCTTCGGGCGGGATCGCGATCACGCAAAGCGCGCATGTCCGGCCGACCTGCTCGGCCGCCAGGCCCACGCCGCGCGCCTCGTTCATGGTCCGGAGCATGTCGGCCGCCAGGCGCCGCAGGGCCGCGTCAAACACGGTCACGGGTTCGGCCTTTTTGCGAAGGACCGGATCCCCGTATGTCACCACCTCATAATGCATAGTCATTTTCCGCCAGCCACGCCGCCAGGTGAACCTTCACCTGCGCGCGGATTTCGGCGTCCGATATCTGGGCCACGCGGCCGGTTTCATACTGCGCCGTCATCCACTCGTATATCTTCTTCACGCCGGGATGATCCTTCTGCAGCGGGGTCTTCTTGCCCTCGCCCAGCGTATTGCGGATCCAGAGCACGATTCCCGCCAGGCCGCTCTTGTCGTTGATGGCCAGCTTGACCGGGCGGCGCAGCAGCTTCTCGGTGTTGAAGACGTTGTAGATCTCCTCGTTCTTGAGGAGCCCGTCGGCATGCACGCCGGCGCTGGTGGTGTTGAATCCGCTTCCCACCAGCGGCTGGTTGGTGGGAATGGAGACGTGCAGCTCCTTCTCGAAGTACTCGGCCATCTCGGTGATGACCGTGGTATCGACCTTCGCCTCGTTGCCCTTGAGCTGCAGGTAGTTGATGATCAGCGCCTCGATGGGCGGATTGCCCGTGCGCTCGCCCAGGCCCAGCATGGTGCCGTTGGCGGAGCAGCAGCCGTAGAGCCAGGCGGTGACGGCGTTCGCGGTGACCAGGAACAGGTCGTTGTGGCCGTGCCACTCGATCCACTCGCTGGGCACGCCCGCGTAGTACTGGAGGCCGTAGATGAGCCCGGGCACGGAGCGCGGCATGCAGACGCCGGGATACGGAACGCCGAGCCCCATCGTGTCGCACACGCGGATCTTGATCGGGATGTGGCTCGACTCGGCCAGCTTCATCAGCTCGTGGGCGAAGGGCACCACGAAGCCGTAGAAATCGGCTCGGGTGGCATCCTCGAAATGACAGCGCGGGGCGATGCCCACGTCCAGGGCGTCGCGCACGACGTTCAGGTAGTCGTCCAGCGCCTCTTTGCGGTTCTTGCGGAGCTTGAGGTAGATGTGGTAGTCCGAGGCCGAGGTCAGGATGCCGGTCTCCTTGAGCCCCAGCTCGCGGGCCAGGGCCAGGTCCTTGCGCGTGGCGCGCACCCACCCCGTCACCTCGGGAAAGCGGTACCCCAGCGACAGCACCTCGTGGACCGCCTCCTGGTCCTTTTTCGTGTAAAGGAAAAACTCGGACTGCCGAATCACGCCGGTGGGGCCGCCCATCCGGTGGAGCATCTTGTAGAGATCCACGATCTGGCGGACGGTGTACGGCGGCATGGCCTGCTGGCCGTCCCGGAAGGTCGTGTCCGTGATCCAGATATCCTTGGGCATCTTCATCGGCACCAGGCGATGATTGAAGCCGATCCGCGGCACGTCGTCATAGGGAAAAAGCGGACGGAACAGATTCGGCTCGGCCGGATTGTCCAGATGAACGGTATACGAATCGTAATCGAACGTATTATAGCCCTGGTTGAACCTAAGCATTCGTCTTCCCCTGACTCAATTCACAATACTACAAAACCGCATGAAGCCTTTCCCGTCTACTATACCTTCCAGCGCAGGCCGCGTCAATGTTG
>CAIKKV010000396.1 GCA_903828035.1 uncultured bacterium | reverse complement strand
GGCAGAGGATCAGTTTGTAGGCATCGAGTTTTTCGAAGCTGTCTCCGAAGACGCCGAAGGAGGCTCCCAGGGGCGCCAGCGCGTTGGCCATGCCGAGGAGCTGGTTTTCATAGCTGACCGGAGCCTCGGCATTCTGCGGCTGGATATCGCTGGCCCAGAACTGGGCGTAGTTGATATACAGGCCGACCTCTGACTCGGGTTCCGTGCCGAGCAGCGCTTTTTCGAGCCGCTTGAACTGCTTGCCGGTTTCCGCCACTTCCTTGTAGCGACGCCGGGGAACGTTGTCGTGGTTCAGGATGCCATGCCAGTACTGCTCCTGCCCGGAGATGCTCGTCCGCCACCGGAAATAGCTGATGCCGTCGGCTCCGCGCGCCACGGCCTGCCAGGCGAGCAGGGCGGTTTGCCCCGGCGCCGTCTGGCCGCCATAGGCCAGCCAGCCGCCCGCTCCGGACTGCTGCTCCATGACGATGAAGTTTTTCCGCTTGATGCCCCACATCACAGCGTGCTTCAGGGCGACCGTGCCGATCTGAGCGGCGGTTTTGCAACCGGGGTAGTTATCCCAGGACATGAAATCCAGATCCTCAAAGAGGTCGAAATAATCGAGTTCATGGTACAGACCCATGGCGTTGTGGGTGATCGGCTTCGTGGGCGCGTAGCGGCGAAGCAGGGCAATCTGCCGGGCCTGGTGCTCCACGTCCACCCAGGAGTCGAACCGCTTGAGGTCGAGGCTGTGCGAGGGGCTGGCCATCGCATGGGAGGCGGGCCAGTTGATTTCGTTGAACGAGGTGTAGCGGGCGCCCCAGAACCAGGTGCCCCAGGCCTTGTTCAGGGCGTCGATGGCGCGGTACTTGTTCTTCAGCCATTCCTGGAAGCGGTTCAGGCACAGGCCGCAGCGGCAGTGGTTGCCGATGAACTCGTTGTCGGTCTGGAAGGCGATCACGCGGCGGTCGCGGCCGTAGTGGCGGGCGACCTGCTCGACGATGCGCATGGCAAGCCGGTCGAAATCGGGATCCGACATGCAGTAATCCTTGCGGACGCCGAACCGGCGCCGCTTCCCGTTGTCGCCCATCGCCATCACGGCGGGATAGCGGTGCGCCATCCAGGCGGGGATGGTGGCGGTGGGAGTCCCGATGATGGTCTTGATGCCGGCCTTGTCGAGGATGGCGATCGCGTCGTCGAGCCAGGTGAAGTCGAAGCGCCCTTCTTCGGGCTCGAAGAAGCACCAGGCGAACTCGGCCAGGCGGACGGTGTTGAACCCCGCCGCTTTCATGAGCTTCGCGTCGCGCGCCCACAGGCTGCGATCCCAATGTTCAGGATAGTAAGCGGCGCCGTAGAGGAAGGATTTGGGCAGACTGGCCATGGCTGGGTCTCCGGATTGAGTTTAGGGTTTGTCCCGGGAAGTGAGAGCGTCTTTTTTAAGTTCCTGGTAGCCGATAGGGGTGGTGCGGAAGAAGAAAGACGGTCCGATGATGTTGGCCAGGCCGGTCCGCTCCAGCACGGACAGGACTTTCCATTTCATTTCGGAAAAGCCGATGGCGATGCCGTTTTCGCGCAGGTCTCTGACGAGCTGGCGGAGCATCTCCTCTCCGGAGGCGTCGATTTCGTTGATGCCGTCGCTTACCACCAGCAGCGCTTTGGCCTTGGGGTGCGCGGCCAGGGCGTTGGTGACGGACTCTTCGAACGCCTCCACGTTGGCGAAGTAGAGGCGGCCTTCGAAGCGCAGCACCAGCACTTCAGTGTCGTGCTCCAGCTGGTGCTTTTCCGCATCGCGGTAGGTGCCGTCGGGATGGGGGGCCAGCAGGGCGGTGTGCGGCCGCATAGTCCGGTACAGGAACAGGACAATGGCCAGGCCGGCGCCGATGACGATGCCGTTGATGATGGCGGGCGCCAGCAGCAGCGTGGCGCCGAAGGTGACCCAGGCGGCGACGCCGTCCTGAGGGTTGGCCTGCCAGATGCGCTTCATCGCGGAGAAGTGGAACAGGGGCAGGATGGCCGTGATGATGACGGCCGCGAGCACGGGCTGGGGCAGGGGGCGCAGCAGGGGCGTCAGGACCAGCAGGATCAGCAGCATCACGAAGGCCGTGACGATGGACGAGAACCGCGTCCGCGCGCCGGCGTACAGGTTGAGAGCCGTGCGCGAGAGGGATCCGCTGACCGGATAGGCACCGGTGAAGCTGCCGACCAGCCGGGCCAGGCCCTGGCTGAAGAGCTCCCGGCGCATATCGCTCTTGTGGCGCGTCTTGATGCTGACGACTCGCGTGATGGCCATGACCTCCATAAAACCGATGACGGCCACGACCGCCGCGCCGGGCAATAGCGCCGGGATGCTCCGCCAGTGGGCCAGGGGCCAGGTAAGCGGGGGGAGGCCGGCCGGGATGACGCCCACCACGTTTCCGCCGGCTTCGGCGAACCGCGTCCAGGCGCTGAGCAGGCCGGTGATCACCACGGCCAGCAGAACGCCCGGAAGGCGGGGATGGGTTCGGCGAATCAGGAGGATGATCAGGGCCGCGAGCAGGGCGAAGGCCAGGCTGGGCAGGTGAATCTCCCGCCAGGAGCCGGCCAGCTTGAAGGTTTCCGCCAGGATCGATCCGCGGCCGGCGTGGAGGCCGACCGCGGCGGGCAGCTGGGTCAGGATGATGATGATCGCCCCGGCGTGCGTGAAGCCGGTCATGACGGGATGCGACACGAAGTTCACGATGGCATTCAGCTTGAAGGCCGCCAGCAGGATCAGGATCACACCCGCCAGGAAGGCCAGGAGCAGGGCCTTCTCCTCGTAGGCCATCATGCCGAAGCCGTTCCCCGAGGCGGCGCCCAGGACCGAAAAGACCAGCAGCGAGGTCATGGCCACGGGGCCGGTGGAGAGCTGGGGGCAGGATCCCGTGAGCGCGGCGACCAGCAGGGGCACGCAGGCGGCGTAGAGCCCGTAGACGGGGGGCAGCCCGGCCAGCTGGGCATAGGCCATGGCCTGGGGCGCCAGGATCATCGCCACGCTCAAGCCGGCCATCAGGTCCGCCCAGAGTCCCCGGCGGCTGGAGGGGAGGCCTTCGGCGAAAAAGGCCCTGACGTGGGTGGCAACACTCATAGGTTAGAAGGAATCGGACCGGTAGTTCGGCGCTTCCTTCAGGATCTTGACGGTATGGGGATGGGCTTCGCGCAGGCCGGCCATCGAGACGCGGATAAAGCGTCCGCGCTTCTGGAGCTCGGGGATCGAGCGGCAGCCGCTGTAGCCCATGGCGGCCCGCAGGCCGCCCATGTATTGCACGATGACCTGGTTGACCGTGCCCGCATAGGGGACGACGCCCTCGATGCCCTGCGGCACCAGCTCGCTTTCGGCGATGTGGGACTGGCCGTAGCGCTCGCGGGAGGCGAGGCCCTCCTTCATGGCGGCGAGCGAGCCCATGCCGCGGTAGACAACGTACTGGCGGCCCTGGTGAATGATTTTTTCCCCGGGGCTTTCCGCGCTGCCGGCCAGGACCGAGCCCATCATGACGACATCGGCGCCGGCCACCAGCGCCTTGGGAATGTCGCCCGAGTGGCGGATGCCGCCGTCGGCGATGATCGGGATGCTGCCTTCCAGCGCCTTGGCGCAATCGTACACGGCCGTGATCTGCGGGATGCCCACGCCGGCCACGACGCGCGTGGTGCAGATGGAGCCGGGCCCGATGCCGACCTTCACCGCGTCGGCGCCCGCGTCGCGCAGCGCGAGCGCGGCTTCGGCCGTGGCGATGTTGCCGGCCACCACGTCGATGTCGGGGTAGTGGGCCTTGACCCACTTGATCATCTCGATGACGCCCTTGCTGTGGCCGTGGGCGGTGTCGACGACAACCACGTCGACGGCCTCGCGGGCGAGGACGTCGACGCGCTCCTGGTCGGAGGGGCCGATGGCGGCGCCCACGCGCAGGCGGTATTGGGAGTCGCGGTTGAACTGGGGCTCGACGTTGTCGACGAGCGTGCGGACGTCGTGGTAGCTGTACAGCCCGACCAGCTTGCCGCCCGTGACGAGCGGCAGCTTGCCGATGCGGTTGTTCAGCATGAGCTCGAAGGCCTGCTTGAGGGTCGTGTCCGCCGGCGCGGAGATGACGGCGGTCGTCATGATGTCGGCGACGGTCAGGTTGTTCTTGCGCGGCGCGTACTTCATGTCGGTGGCCGTGAGGATGCCCACGACGCCGCCGTTGTCGTCCACGATGGGGAAGCCGCTGAAGCCGTACCCCTTCTGCGTTTTCGTGCGCAGGACCATGTCCACCGTGTCCGTGGCCTTGAAGACGACGGGGTTCAGGATGAGGCCGTTCAGGTGGTGCTTGACGATGGCGACCTGGCGGGCCTGCTCCTTGGCGGAGAGGTTCTTGTGGATGATGCCGATGCCGCCGTGAAGGGCCATGGCGATGGCCATGCCCGACTCGGTGACCGTGTCCATGGCGGCGCTGACGGCGGGGATGTTGAGCGTGATGCGGCTGGTCAGGCGCGAGCGGATGTCGGTCTGGTCGGGCAGGAAATCGGCATATTGGGTGATCAGGGAGACGTCGTCAAAGGTCAGGCCTTCGCGGGGGGAGAGGGCCATGAACTGCTCAAGATCGGTATTGCGATGCATAGGCTGAGGCTCCGAGGTCCACCATGGACTGTTGCCGATTGATTATCATCCCCGATAAGCAAGCAAGTCAAGCTGATTTAACGGGGAAGCCGCCGGATTTCATGGTCTTTTCTTTTGGCATGGCACACGGACTGCAAGTTGGTGTAGCCGCGCCTGATAAGGCGTGGACAGGGGCAAGGAAGACGGTTTTGTTG
>CAIKKV010000395.1 GCA_903828035.1 uncultured bacterium | reverse complement strand
TACTTTCAGAATCGTTGCAACTGGCGAACTCGGGCTAAGCACGACCACACGGAATGTCGCTACCGCCTTCTGGATCTTCTCTTGAACGGACCTCTCTTTGTACATATGTTGCATTCTGATACTACGAGTATCATTCTGCAAGTATAAAATCGATAAGAGGTGGCCTGATCGTTATTTCTTTACGTACCATTCATTCATCGCCCAGCTCGCCTCCCTCAAAGTAATGCTTGCGGGGCAGGCTGCCCTGCCGCGCGGCCAGGCCGGGGTCCACGTAGCGCTTGCCCGCCGAATCCGCCAGTTGCATGTCGTAGACGGCAAACTCGGGGCAGTAGCCCCGCGGGTCGGGCCAGGCCATCAGCGGATACGAAAAGCGGATGTCGGAGATCCGCTCGGGATTGAAGGCCGATCCCTTCGCCGGCAGGAGGCGGATGACATACAGGTAGCCGCCATCCTTCTGCCGCTCCGCCGCCACCGGCGGGGACCAGCTGTCATCCCCGCCCCCCTCGCTATCCAGGCTAGCGGTGGGAGCGGGCATGCTGCCCACGCTCAGGCTGGGCACGGGAAAGGCCTCCTTGGCGGCGCGGCCGACCGGCTTGATCCGCAGGCGGAAGGTCCCTCCCCGGAAGCCGCCCTTCGGGGCCGCTCCCGCCGGGACCAGGGCTTCGCTCTCCCTGGGCGCGTCGTTGCTGAGCGTCATATAGGTGACCGGCATGGGCACCTCCCCCTGCATGAACGACGAATACCGCACATGCCGCCCCAGCTTGGCGCTGGCCAGCATGGCATCGGCGGTGCCGTCCTCCAGATTGAGGTGGAACCAGTGCTCGAACGTCTTGAGCAGCCGGGCGATGTTGGCGCGGGCCATCGGGTGCCGGGCCTGCTTGTAGGCCTCCTGCAGGTGCCCGTACAACATCCGCTGGCCGCCCATCTTGTCGATCATCCAGCCCAGGTTGACAAAATCCTCCCTCCCCTCAAACGTCCCGAACCACCACTTGCGGATCTCGCCGAAGAACTTCTCCATTTCCGGGGCGCCCTCCCGGAACGTCCGGCGCACATAATACTTCTCCAGCTGCTCCACGTCGGCATCGGGATTCCAGTACACTCGGCTGGCCACCCAGAAATCCATCTGCATGAAGGCGGTCTGCAGGTCGGTTTCATTGGTGAAGCGTTTCACGCCCAGCGGCAGCAGGGCGCGCACATCCCAGGCCAGCACGTCGGCAAAGGGCCGGCCGTTGGTGATCAGGCCGTTGTAGTCGCGCAGCACGGTCAGGTCGGTGATGCGGCTCCAGCCATAGGCGAAGTTCCACCATTTGGCGTTGGTTTCCCAGAAAAGCGGATGGCGATAGTCGCGGTGGACCAGCTGCCCGCCCCCGCCGTAGGGGCACAGCCAGGGCTGCACGCTCACCTGGAAGGGCGGCGGCTCGGCGGCGAAATAGTACGCATAGGTGCTGAACCGGGACTCGGGGTTCTCCTTGAGCACGGCCCGGGCGATGGGCTCCAGCAGCAGGTAAAGCTGCGTGGAACGGAAGGCCAGGCCTTCTTTCCGGGCATTCTGGTAGGGAACGATCCGCCCGTCCGTCAGCTTGATCGGCTTCAGGCAGCGCGGGCACTGGCACACGCCGTACTCCCGCTCGGGGCCCGGATCCTCGACGCCCAGCCGGAAGGCGTTCAGCGGGGCATCGGGATTCTTGGCCTTGTCGCTCCGGAAAAACTCCACCATCTTTTCAGCGTAAAGCCCGGGAAGATCGGGATGGGTCAGGCAGAGGTTATGTTTGTTGTAGACAATCTTATCGGGCTTTTCCGTCTTGCCCGTGACGGGATCGACCATCAGCGGGAAGAAGTCCTTGTCGCGAAGCGGCGCAAAGGTCCCCAGGCAGTGGCCGCCCCCCTCCAGCCAGCACCCCCACTCCGCCATCCGGGGCGAGGGTCCCGGCGCGACGATGAAATTGCTGCGGTTGCGCATCTGCCACATCCAGGGCGCGACGGGTCCGGCCTTCGTCTCCTCGTAATGGCCCAGCCACCCGCGCTGGACCGTCTGCGGCTTGTCCATGCCGCCGGCCCACACCACGCTGAGCTCGGGGTTGACGGTATACACCGTGCCGAGGTCGGAGAAGCTGTGCGCCCAGATGAGGTCGGAGTTGTTCTCGAGGAAGGCGTAGACGCCATTCAGCGCGCCCTTGGCGGTGGCGCCGAAAATGTAGATGTCGCTGCCTTTCGCGCGCACGGAGAACCCGTCAAGGCATTCGCCCTGGCCGAGCTGTTCTAGGTCCGCGGGAAACAGCGCCTTGGCGAAGGAGGCGCCCACGAAGATCCGCGTCTGCGCGCCCGCCGCCTTCCCCCGGATGGGGAAATCCGCCCCGGTCAGCGCATCCAGCCAGAGCTTCAGCTCCTCAGCGGCGTGGCGGACAATGAGATGCCCCGTCTTCCGCATGGGAATGACCTCGGCCGGGTAGTTCGTCCGCCCCAGCGTCGCCTCGGGCGTGTGCAGGGCGGGGTCGAGGTCGACAATGATCTCCGCGGCGGCCACGCCCTTGCGCGCAAGGGGCAACGGGGCGGTCAGGCGCCCCTCCCTGGGCGGGCCGAGCATCCATTGGCTGTCCGCATAATCCGGCGAATAGCTTTTGGCGAACCTCTGGAATTGCGAGCGGACCTCCCCGGTGTAGGAGTCGAAGGCCTTGCGATCCATTTTGTTGGCGCTAGGGTTGGAGCCGACCGGCCCGATCTTCAGCGCCGGCTCATAATAGGGTTGTTCCGCGCGCAGCCCGCACGCGCCGGCGAGAAGGGCCGCGATAACCATCCCTGCCCGGATGCCGCCAGACCTCATTGCTCTGATCCGCTTTTTCATCATTTGAGCGTTCCTTATACGGTGACGGAGCCAGAGGAGTTGCCCCGCCAGGTGAAGTCGAGGTAGGTGGCACAGTTGACATCCGGGGCGTCGAGCTCCGGAATTCCCTTGATCGTGCCCGCCGCCAGCTCCCCGAGCCGCCGCGCCGTTTCCTCCTGCCGGCCTGCCTGCGCGGCCAGCCGGTTCTGCATCACTTCCAGCCCGAACGGCTTGTAGCGGGCCATCCAGTACGCGCGCCACAGGGCGCTCAGGCGGCGAGCCCGCGCCGCCTGCCGGCGGAAGCGCAGCGCCAGCGCGGCTAGGGCGGCCGGATCGGGCTTGGCGACCGCCGCCTCCAGCGCGTTGCGAAGCGCGATCTTCTCCGTCAGGAAACGGAGCAGCAGCCGTATTTTCGGCAGATCGCCGGCTTGTGAGGAACCCGCTCTCCCGCCTGCGGCGGCTAGGGCCTCCCTGTAGTTTGCCGTCTGTTTTTGCCAATAGTCCTTGTCGAGCGCCCGCCGCTGATGCCAGTAGAGGCCGAGCAGCGGATCGTCCCACAGCAGGCCCATGGCGGAAAATTCGTCGTTCATGACGGCGATCTTCCGGTTGCGCTCATAGGACACGCCCCCGAACACCGCCGCGTACCGCTCGCGGAGGCGGCCGTCCCCGTGGATCTCCTCCGCCGCCAGGGCGATCCCGTTCCAGCTGGAGTCGAGGTCGCCATACCCCCCGTCGTCGTTCCACAGGGTGAGGATCACCTCGCGGACCCCTTTGCGGCGACTGGCGCGGATGGCCGGCGGCAGCCGGTTCTCCGTGTACTCCCGCCCGTACCAGGGCGTGCCCCAGCACCAGACCCCCGGGCTCATCAGCAAGCGGTGCGACTCGCCATGCCGCTGCAACAAATCCGTGTAATGCGCTTCGGACTCCTGGTAGTAGTCCCAGCAGACCAGGTCCAGGTCGGCGGGAATGCGGCGCGCCATGTCGGCCGGGATCCCGGAGTGGCTGGCATTGGAATGCGGAACCAGCATGTCCGACCACATCATGGGGCGCAGCCCCCGCTCCGCGCACAGGGCATGAACGCGCGCCAGATGCCGGAGGATGATCTCCTTCTGGGGCTGCCCGCCATGCTGGTCGAGATGCTTGCCCCGCCCCAGGGCGTGCGCTTCGTCCATCCCGATGTGAATCCGGCGCGAGCGCACGGCGCCGGCCCAGAAATCGATCATTTTGGCGGTGAACGCGTAGGTGTCCTCGTGGTCCGCGAGCAGGACCGCCCCGTAGTCCTTGAGCGGGCGGTAGCACTCCCAGCGCAGCATCTGCTCCATGTGGCCCAGGGTCTGGATGCAGGGGACAAGCTCGATCCCGAACAGGGCGGCGTAGTCGTCCAGCGCGCGGATCTCCTCTTTCGAATAGCCCCCGCGCTGATAGCCGAAAAACGGCTCCCCCTCCAGCTGGTAGGTGTCCTCGGTGTACAGCATCAGGAGGTTGTACCCGAACAGCGCCATGCGCCGCACCCACTCCTTGAGATAGTCGAGTGACGGAACGGCATTGCGCGAACAGTCGAGCATGATCCCCGCCGTATCGAACCCGGCCGGCTTGCCCGGAAGGCGCGTCTGCCCCGCAAGCAGGCCGCAGATCGCCCGGGCGGCGCCGGGCAGGCTCGGATAGGTGACCACCCGCCGGCCGGCGACCTCCTCCACCTTCAGCTCGCCCGTCTCTCCCCGCTTGAAGACGACGCCGCTTTGCCCGGAACGAACGGGGAAATACTTTCCCAGCTCCTCCAGCAGCGGATGAATTTCACGGGGAGCCTCCCCGGGACTCCAAATCAGTTGCTTTCCCATTCGGTTCGTCAAAAAAGAATCTCCCTTCAAAATTTTATCTGAATCGATTCAGAACTCTATTTTATCTTTCTGGTTACGTCAATTTATTAAACGTCCGGCGCTCCCGCCCCAAAGCCGTCTCAGTCTTGCGCACGCTCATATTCCGTCATCCCGAGCGGAGTCCCGCTTCGGGACGGAGTCGAGGGATCTCAGAGTGGCCTGCAAGGATGCGATCCCTCGACTACGCTCGGGATGACGAAAACATCCTATCCTAGTTCCCTCTTCTCGCTGGATGGGGCATCATTTCTGAAACATCTCGGACAGGACCTCAAGCACCCGGCCGCTGGTTGCCGGCGAGAGGGTCCCGAGTTTCTTGACCAGCCGGACCTTGTCCACGGTTCTGATCTGATCCAGCATGATTTGCCCTTCCAGCCCCTGGAACGTGCACTCCACCCGCGTGGGATAGCGCCGCCCTTTCGTGCTCATCGGCGCGATGATGATCGTGCCGATGTTGTGGTTCATCTCGTTGGGGGAGACGACCGCACAGGGCCGGGTCTTTTTAATCTCATGGCCGAGGGTGGGATCGAGGCAGACCAGGAAGACGTCGAACCGGTTCACTTCCATTCCCACTCCTCCCGGTCCCACCGGGTCGAAACGGGCTGGGCGTCCAGCAGCTTGTCGTCCCCCCCCGGGCCATCTGCTTGAACGCCTTGTCCCAGCCCGCCCGCGGCTGGCGGGGCGAGTGAATCAGGATCATGGAATCCCGGACATCCATCTCAACCGTTCCCGACAGCCCGCACTGTTCAATGAACGGCTTCGGGATCCGCACGCCGCGCGAGTTGCCGATGGAAATCAACGTGGTTTTCATGGCACAAATGTAGTCACATTGTTATTACACGTCAACGTTATTCCGGAATCAAATCCCGTAGTTGCTCAAGGTTGTGGCGATGCCGTTCAAGATGCCGGTGATGGAGGGATACTCGACCTCCAGTTGCTTCAAGGTGCGGTCCACCTGCTCGGCCATGCCCGTGTGATCAATCGGCCCGGGAGCATCCACCTGGCGCTCCAGGTCGCGGATCAGGCGGTGAAGGCGCTTCTTGTCAGCCGCCTGCTCGACATTCAGCGTCTCGACCGCGCGCTTCAGCTGGTCAAGCGACTCCAGAATCTCTTGCTTGCTCATGGCTGTTCTCCGTTTCGGCGCCATTGTAGCACGTCGCGGCCCCTGAACGACATTTTTTTACCGTGATTTCCGCCGCCGGTTGGGGTAATAAGGACGGCTCAAAGGAGACGACTCATGCTCAAGCTCGCTTTCATGGGATTCCGCCACGGCCACATCTACACCCTCCTGCAGCACGCCAAGGATTCGCCGGACGTCCAGATCGTCGCCGCCTGCGAGGAGGACCCCGCCACCCGCGACGCGGTCAACAAGGCCGGCGCCGTGACGATCACGCACGATTCCTACGCCCGCCTGCTGGCGGAAACCGACTGCGATGCCGTCGCGATCGGCGACTACTACGCCAAGCGGGGCCCCGCCGCCATCGAGGCGCTCAAGCTGGGCAAGCACGTCATCTCCGACAAGCCGATCTGCATCTCGCTCGACGAGCTGGCCACCATCGAAGCCCTGGCCGCCAAGGGGAATCGCAAGATCGGCGCGATGCTGGACCTGCGCGACAGCGGGCTCTCCCTCAAGGCGTTCGAGCTGATCCGCGGCGGGGCCATCGGCGCGATCCACGGAATCGTCTTCACCGCCGAGCACCCGCTCATGCTGGGCAAGCGCCCGGGCTGGTATTTCGAGCCCGGCAAGCATGGCGGCACGCTGAACGACATCGCCATCCACGGCATCGACCTGATCCCCTGGATCACCGGCCTCCAGTTCTCGCGCCTCGAGGCCGCCCGGAGCTGGAACGCCTTCGCCACCGAGACGCCCTGGATGCACGATGCCGGCCAGTTCATGGCCACGCTGGAAAACGGCGCCGGCGTCATGGGCGAAGTCTCCTACTTCTCGCCCGACAGCATGGGCTACAGCATGCCCCAGTACTGGCGGACCACCTTTTTCGGCCGCGACGGCGTCCTGGAGCTCTGCGAATCGCAGAAGAAGCTCACGCTGGCGAAAAACGGGAGCAGGGAGGCGATCCAGCCGGACCCGGCTCCAAGCAATGACGCCGGCTACCTCAAGGCCTTCCTGGCCGACATCGCGGGGCAGCCCCTCCCCCACGGACTCAACACGCCCGACATCCTCCGCGCCTCCCGCCAGAGCCTGCTCATCCAGCAGGCTGGGGATCAGGGGCTGACGCACGTGGCGCTGTAACGGATAGCGATAGTGTATAGCGCATAGCGGAAACTTGCGCCGGAGTCGGAAAAGCCTTATCCTTGTTCCTGTGATGAACGTGCACGACATTCTGGAGCTCATCTCCCGGCGTTTGCCGGAAAAGGGCATCGACTATCTGCTCATAGGCGGATATGCCGTCAACTACTACGGTTACACGCGTAACACAGTGGATATGGATTTCATGGTGGCGTCCGATCAACTGACCGCGGTGCGCTCCATCCTGACGGAGGCGGGCTTCATCAACGTCTCCGT
>CAIKKV010000394.1 GCA_903828035.1 uncultured bacterium | reverse complement strand
GCGCTGGTCGCCCCGACGGCTTCCGAGGATTACTACGGGTCCGAGAAATGGTCGGCGGGCCCGACGCTCGTCATCGCCAAAAAGGTGCCGGGCCACTACACGATCGGGGGCCTGCTCACGCACGTCTGGTCCGTGACGGGAGAGAGCGACCGTGACGAGGTCAGCTTGACGACCATCCAGCCCGCGGCGACCTACTTCCTGAACAAGAAGGGCACGTCCGTCACGCTCGGATCGGAAAGCACGTACAACTGGGAGGCCGACAAGGATCCCTGGCAGGTCCCCGTCACGCTCGGGGTCGGGCAGATCCTCCCTCCGTTCGGCATGGAGTTCGTCGGGCTGGCCCTGGCCGGAAGCTACTACGTCGAGAAAGCCCGTTACACGCAGGACTGGGACGTTCGCGCGGTGCTGTCGGTCGTCTTCCCCTGATGGCGGCGCAAGGGGGGGCGCCCTACGCCCCCAGCACGAAGCCCTTCAAATATTCCGATTCGGCAAAGCCCGGCTTCCCGGGATGATCCGGCGACTGGAACAGGTGCTCCAGGATTCCGAGGGGACGGTCCGCATCGCGGGCCGCCCCTTCCACCACCTTGCCGTACAGATCCCGGTCCACCAGGCCGCTGCAACAGAACGTGAAGAGCAGGCCGCCGGGCTTCAGCAGGCGGATGGCGCACAGGTTGGCGTCCTTGTAGGCCCGGAGCGACCGCTGCAAATGCGCGCGCGACGGGGTGAGGCGCGGCGGGTCCACGATGATCACGTCGAACTTCTCGCCCGCGTTCTTCAGCCCGCGCAGCGTCTCGAACGCATCGTCCACGCGATAATCGAAGCCGTCGCCCCGGGCGTACCCGTTCAGCTCATATTGCTTCAGGGCCGTTTCCTTGGCGCGGGCCGACGAGTCGATCGACATGACGAAATCCGCGCCGGCCTTCCGGGCGCATAGCCCGAAGCCGCCCGTATAGGCAAACACGTCCAGCACCCGCTTCGCGCCGCTGCGCTTGACCCAGGCCGCCACGGAAGCGCGGCCCGCGCGCTGATCCAGGTAGAAGCCCGTCTTGTGGCCATGCTCCAGGTCGGCCAGGAAACGGATTCCGTTTTCCTTGAACTCGACGGGCCCGGCCGGCGCCACGCCGCTGACCAGCCCGGTGCGGCTTTCAAGCCCCTCGTGCTTCAACGCATCCGCATCCGACCGCTCCCAGATGGTGGCCGGCTTCCAGACGGCTTCCAGCGCCGCCAGCACGTCCGCCCGCCGCCGGGTCATCGGCCCCGTCAAAAACTGCACCACCAGCGTGCTGCCGTAGCGGTCCACAATCAGCCCGGGCAGGCCGTCGCTCTCGGAAAACACCACCCGCAGGCCGGCGGGCTCATCCTGGGGCCCCAGCCAGGCCTCGCGCCGCTCGCGGGCCGTCCGGATGCGGGCCCGCAGGCCGGCCGCATTCAGCGTGACGTCCGGGTGGGTGTCGAACAGGCGGGCCCGGATATCCGAGGGCTCCTGCACGGTCGCGCGGCCGAGGAACACGCCGCGGCTGCTCACGATATCCGCCTCATCCGCGGAGGCATCGCCCTCTTCGCGCGCAATGGCGCCGGAGAAAATCCAGGGATGGCCCCGTTGAACCGGCACATCGCGGCCGGGCTTCAAGATCAATTGACGCGTCATATCAGGCTCCTTATTCGGCTTGCCACCGGGCGAAAACGCCCACCGGCAGCACGCACCGGCAGTGTTTGTTGGACATCGTCATGTTGCCGCTTTCCAGCCGGCCGCCGAACGACTCCGGCCAGGCCCGCAGCAGATTCTCCAACAGCGGAGTTGAAAAGCCGGGGGTGTGGCACGTGAAGAGAATGAACCGGGGCCGCTCCGCCATCAGGGCCTTGAGCTGCTCCAGCAGTAGAGCGATCTGGTCCTCCAGGAACCAGCGCTCGCCGCCCGGGCCCTTGCCGTAGGTCGGCGGGTCGAGGATCACGCCCTCATAGGTCCGCTTCCGGCGCACCTCGCGGGCCGCGAACTTCAGGGCATCGTCCGTGATCCAGCGGACCGGCCTGGCGGCAAGCCCGCTCAGCTCGGCATTGCCCCTCGCCCAGCGGTTGATATCCTCCACCGCGTCGAGATGGCAGACCTGGGCCCCCGCCTCGGCCGCCACCAGGCTCATGGCGCCCGTGTAGGCGAAGAGGTGCAGGATGCGGCAGGACTCGCCGGCCGCGCGGATCTGCGCCCGCACCCATTCCCAGTGGCACGAATGCTCGGGGAACAGGCCGACATGGCCAAAGCCGGTGGGCTTCACGGTGAACCGGCACGGCCCGTAGGCCACGGGCCAGGTGTCGGGCAGCTTGGTGCGGAAATCCCAGTCGCCCCCGCCTGTGCTGGAGCGGACGTAGACCCCGTCGGCTTTCGTCCACGCCTCCGGCTGCTCCGGCTCCCAGATCGCCTGGGGGGAGGGCCGGTTGAGGATGTACGGGCCAAAGCGCTCGAGGCGGGCGCCGCGGCCCGCGTCGAGATACTCGTAATCCTGGGATTGTAGTCCGGTTAAATTCATAAAAGTCCAGCTCTTCACTCTATCGGGTTTGCGGGGGTGAATCAAATAGTATTGACGGCTTTCCCATGTGGCGATACGGTGCCCTTGCAAAGCTTACGAGGTATTTATGGCACATCCTTTAACCGCATGCCTGCTGGTGGGCTCCGGCGGCATGGCCGGATCCCTGGCCCGCTACGGGCTCAGCGTGGCCGCCCAGCGCCTGTCCGTCGACTGGCCGGCCGGCACGCTCGCCTCCAACGTCCTGGGCTGTTTCGCGATCGGCCTCATCGCCGAGGCGGCCGCCCGCGGCGAAGGCATCAGCCCCGAGGCCCGGCTCCTGCTGGCCACGGGCTTCTGC
Source organism: uncultured bacterium (assembly GCA_903828035.1). The sequence goes on along the minus strand of CAIKKV010000394.1, from coordinate 6,788 downwards.
GGCGGCTTCACCACCCTATCCTCCCTGGTCTACGAAAGCGCCCAGATGCTCCGCTCGGGCGACCTCTTTCACGCGGTCCTCTACCTGGCGGGAACCCTGGCCGTCTCCAGCGGCGCGTTCCTGGGGGGACTGCTCCTGGTTCGACTCCTCCAAAAAAGCGCAGGTGTGTGATGGAACTTCAAGGCGAGGCCAAGCTGCTCCGCATCTTTCTGGGCGAATCCGACAAGGTCGGCCGCGCCCCCCTGCATGACGTGATCCTCCGCGAAGCCCGCGCCGCCGGACTCGCCGGCGCCACCGCCTGGCGCGGGACGGGCGGGTTCGGGGCCTCCAGCCGCATGCGCACGGCCGGCGTGCTGGACCTGTCGGGCGACCTCCCCCTGGTCATCGAAATCACGGATCAGGAGGAGAAAATCGACCGATTCCTTCCGAAATTGCGGGAGCTGTTCGAAACGTCCCGCGGCGGCGGCCTGGTCACCATGGAAAAGGTGCAGGTCATCCACTACCTGCCCGGGGCGGGCGCGCCGCCGAAGCCATGAACGCGCCGGGCTGGGAGCATTTTGATCACGAAGCCGACATCGGCATCCGCGGCTTCGGGCGCGATCCCGCCGAGGCCTTCGAGCAGGCCGCCCTGGCCCTCACGGCGGTCCTCACCGATCCGGCCGGCGTGAAACAGGAAACCGAGGTGGCGCTTCAGGCGGAAAACGCGGACCGGGAGCTGCTCCTGATCGATTGGCTGAGCGCACTCCTGCTCGAGATGGCCGCCCGGCACATGCTGTTTTCCCGGTTCGCGATCACCTTAGCCGGCGACCGGCTGGCGGCCCGGGCGTGGGGCGAGAAGGTCGATCCCGCCCGCCACCAGCCGGCGGCGGAGGTCAAGGGCGCCAGCTATGGCGGGCTGCGGCTCTTCCGCCGGCCCGACGGCCTGTGGCAGGCCGAATGCATTGTGGATGTCTGAGGTTCAGGTCCTGAAGATAGGACCGATAGGGCTTACAGGGCCTATACCGCTGAACCAGAAAGGAACAATACGATGAACCTGGAAAATTTCGAGCGGCTGTCCGATGTGGAATGGCGGCTTCCCCTTTCCGGCCGCATGCGCGTCCCGGGCGTCATCTTCGGGAGCGAAGCGCTGCTCCGGGAAATGGACGACAAGGTGGCCGGGCAGCTGGCCGGCGTCGCCGCCCTGCCCGGCATCGTCTCGGCGGCCTACGCCATGCCCGACGCCCACTGGGGCTACGGTTTCCCGATCGGCGGCGTGGCCGCCTTCGACCCGGCCGAGGGCGTGATTTCGGCGGGCGGGGTCGGATTCGACATCGCCTGCGGCGTGCGCACCCTTCATACGGGCATGTGCTTCCGGGAGTTCCAGCCTCTGGCGCACGCGGTGGCGGACGCCCTCTTCCACAGCATTCCCGCGGGGGTCGGCAGCACGGGCCTGGTGCGGATGGGGAAAGGCGACATGGACGCCATGCTCCGCGGCGGCGCCCGTTGGGCCCTGGACCGCGGCTTCGGCACGCCGGCCGACCTCGAGCGCACCGAGGACGGCGGGATGCTGGACGAAGCCGACCCGGAGCAGGTTTCCGAGCAGGCCCGGCGCCGCCAGGCGGAGGAGATGGGCACGCTCGGCTCCGGCAATCACTACATGGAGGTCCAGCGCGTCGCGGAGGTTTTTGACACCGCGGCCGCCGCCGCCTACGGGCTGAAGCTTGACGACGTGGTGGTGAGCCTGCACTGCGGCTCGCGGGGACTGGGGCACCAGGTGGCCACGGATTACTCGCGGCTCATGCTGGCGGCGGCCGCCCGGCACGGCATTGTGCTGGCCGAGCGGGAGCTGGCGTGCGCGCCGCTCACATCGGCGGAAGGCCGGGCCTACTGGGGCGCCATGAACGCGGCGGCCAACTGCGGCCTGGCCAACCGGCAGATCCTCACCCACCTGCTGCGGGAGACGCTGAGAAAGACCGCCCGCATCGAGAGCATGCCGCTCCTGTACGACGTGTGCCACAATATCTGCAAACGCGAGCAGCATGAGCTGGACGGCCGGACGGCCACGGTGTACGTGCACCGCAAAGGGGCCACCCGCGCCTTGCCGCCGGGGCACCCCGGCCTGCCCCGGGCCTTGCAGGCGACCGGCCAGCCGGTCCTGGTGGGCGGCAGCATGGGCACCGGCTCGCATGTGCTGGCGGGGATGGGCGACCGGGCCTTCGCCTCGGCCTGCCACGGGGCCGGCCGCCGGATGAGCCGCACGCAGGCCACGCGCAACTGGCAGGGCAAAGAGGTGGTCAAGCGGCTGGAATTGAAATCCATCGTGATCAGAAGCCAGTCCCTGCGCGGAATCGCCGAAGAGGCCCCGCAGGCGTACAAGGATGTGGACGAGGTGGCGCTCGCCACCGAGGCCGCCGGCCTGGCGCGGCGCGTCTGCCGCCTGGAGCCGCTGGTGTGCGTGAAAGGCTAGTCGGGCTTCCCGGCCAGGACGGCATCCATAAAGTGAACAAGCGCCTTGTACGGTTCCGAGTTGCGCTCCTCGCGGGCGATCTTGTCGCGACGGGATGACACCGCCACCAGCCCCACGTCGGTGACCGCGATCGTGGCCTTGTCCTTGTACAGCGGGAAGCAGGAGTTCAGCGTATAGGCCTGGTCATTCCATTGCACGACAACCGACACATAGGCGGCATCCGGGGGGACGTCCCACCAGATCTTCTCGCCCCCGATGAGCGGCACAATCGTCTTCACATGCGGAATAAAGGCGACGAAATTCGTTCCCTTGATTTCGGAGAGGACCGTTTTTTCCGGCGCCATTACCTTGCCGTCTTTGTCGATCAGTGGCGGGCCGCCCTGGATCCTGACGGCGGTAATGCGGTCTTCAGCAAACGCCGACACGAAGCTGAGGAGGAGGATCCCGACCATGGAGAAGAACGGTTTCATCGTGACACCAGTGCCATTAAAGTACGCAAAGCGTTGCGATTAGGGGCACTTTACAGCGGTGCGCGGGATCCGTAAAGACTGCATTTAACGACCCGCTCCTGGTTATGAAGCCCCACCTGTCATTTGGCAGTTTATTCTGTTGCTCGTTCTTCTGGGTTCCGCAAGCGCCCGCCAGAATAATGTGCTGTTTGCGTAGGTTGTTATCGGGCGTACGATCGAGAATCCAATCGCGCGCCGCCCTAGCGTGGTCGGAAGACCCGCGGGCGCGCGAGGGCGTTGTCGTTGCGGCGTTTCGAATAGCGAAAACGGAAGAGGTGATTTCGAGGCTCAGCCACCTGAAGGCGAGGCGGCGCGAACTCGTGTCCCGACGCCTCCAGCCTGAAGGCGGATCAGCCCGAAAGCACCCTCCCGTTAACGCCGAAACGCCGCAACCCAACAGGTCATAGGCTACTTCCGCAGGGCGTCATGAGCCGTGGCGCGCAGGAACGCGGCGGTGTCCGGGTCGATTTCCGCGGGAGCGAAGGCGATGGACCGCGCATCAAGGCCCGCCAGCCGTTCAAACCACACACAGCCGAGGAGATAGCAGCCGCGGGCGTTGAGATGGTTGGCGTCCAGGTTCATCACCGGAATGCCTTCCGGGCTGTTGTTGATGGCCCAACGCCATCCGACGGACAGGGAATGCTCCTGGCGGGGCAACGCGGGCGCCTCGCCCAGCTGATAGTCGAAATCAGGCTCCGGCCAGGAAAAGGTCCGGCCCGGGAAACGGCGGGCCTGCTGGACGGCTTCGCCCGAGGGCAGCACGCCGCAGCCGAGCTCGTCGGAAAAGTGCGCATAAGCGGCGCGGATCTTCCCGAACATGAGCTCCTGAGTCAAACTGTTCTGAGGCAGAAACGGCGAGTCCGAGCGATAGGCCCAGGTCTGGTGAAGCAGGAGGGCCGCTTGCGGGGCTCTCTCTCTCACGAGGTCCGCCAGCAGCCCCAGATGGGGCTGGAAGGTCTCGCGGCGCCAGCTCTTGTGGCTGACCTGCTGCAACGTGACATAATCCCACGGCGCGGCGCCCAGCGCCTCCTGCAAGGTGGCCTCGCGCGGCTTGCCGCCCGCATCCACCCCCAGCCGATAGGTTTTGTACTCGGGGTGCCTGGCGGTGTAGCAGGCCAGGTTCCAGTGCTTTTCCAGGGAACAGCTGCCCAGATTGGCCTTGCCGATCTCGAAGCGCACGTCGGCGGTTTGATTCGCCATGGGCTCGAGATAGGTCAGCGCATTATCCGCGAAGCTGTTTCCAATGGTCAGCAGCCGGATGATTTTCATCAGCGAAACTCGGCCCATTCAGGCTCGTTGTCGAAGATCCAGCGGTAGTAATCCTTGCCCTTCAGCCCGTCCGCCGCGGCTTCGTCGACAATCACCGTGCAGTGGGGATGCAGCTGGAGGGCCGAGGCGGAGACCATGGCCGTGATGGGTCCCTCGACCGCCTGGGCCAAAATCCCCGACTTGTTCGACCCCGTCACCAGCAGCAGGCAGCGCCGGCTCTCGAGAATAGTCCCCACCCCCATGGTGATGGCCCGCCGGGGAACCTTGGCGAGGTCGCCCCCGAACATCGGCGCGTTCTGGCGGAGCGTGGACGGCGTCAGCGCCTTCTCCCGCGTGCGCGACTGGAGGGCCGACAGCGGCTCGTTAAACCCGATGTGGCCGTCGCTTCCGATTCCCAGGAGCTGCAGGTCGATCCCGCCGCACTCGCGCATCCGCCGCTCATACGCCGCGCACTCGGCCTTCAAGTCCCCCGCCATGCCGTCGGGCAGATACGTGTTTCCCGGATGGATATCAACCTTGTTGAACAAGTTCTCGTTCATGTACCGGCGGTAGGAACAGGTGTGATCCGCCGGAAGGCCGATATACTCATCCAGGTTGAACGTCCGCACCCGGGCAAAGGACAGCCCCTTGTCCCGGTGCAGATCGGCCAGGAGGCCATAGACCGCCTCCATCGTGCGGCCGGTGGCCAGCCCGAGGACGAGATCCGGCTTGTTCCGGATCTCGCGGGCGATCAGTAGCGACGCCAGCCGGGCCGCCTTGGCCTCGCTCTCCTGGATAATGACTTCCACGCTTAGACTCCGTATTCCTTGGCGTTCTCGGGGGAGGACACCATGACCTTGACATCCGGCACCTTGGCCTTGAGCATGGCGAGCTCGTCGGCCGGCTCCGCCAGGGGGATGGCCACCTGGCCGCCCGTGACGGCGGAGCGCTGGAGGGCCAGCATGATCTCGGCGCCCTTGCAGGCGTTATCGAAATTGTTGGGATGCAGCTTCTTCCCGTCCAGCCAGTCGGCCATGTCCTGGATGTAGGGCGGCATGTCGAGGTCGTAGTTCATGACCCCCTCGCCGCTCTGGTAGCCGCCGCTCTTGGTGACCGCGCGCCAGCCGCCGTTGGTCAGCACTTCGGCGAAGCCCTCGGTGCCCTGGGCGCCCATGCGGCACTTGCCCCACCACTTGGCCACCTCGGGCTGGTCGGGGGCCCCGGCGCCGCACTCGTAGACGCCGCGCACGCCGTTGGCGTACTGCACGAAGCCGGCGATGTAGTCGGGGGACGGATGGTTGTCCGTGAGCTTGCCGCGGCCGGCCGCCTGGGCCATGGCCCACTGCGCGTCCACGTCGCCGTTGTACCAGCGGGTGTAGTCGATCAGGTGCGACAGCATGTGCGTCATCCACCCGGTCGCCGAGCCATACACGGTATGCACGCGGCCGAGGGCGCCGCTGGCGATGATCTCCTTGACCTTCCGGTAGTGGACGCCGTAGCGGTGCTGGTGGCTCACCACGCACTTCACGCCCGCCTGGCCGATCAGGTCGCGCAGCACGAACATCTCGTTGCTCGTCAGGGCCACCGGCTTCTCGAAGGCGATGAGCTTCACGCCCGCCTCGATCGCCATCTTGACGAACGGCGTGCGCAGATGGGGCATCGTGCAGAAGCAGAAAATGTCAGGCTTGATTTCCCGGGCCAGCTTGGCCGCGTCGGCGCCGCCCTTGACCCCGTCGCCGATCTTGGCGACCGCCGCGTCGAGCTTGACGGGGTCGATGTCGCACAGCCCGGCGACCTTGAACCTGGGATTCGCCTGGAAAGCCGTGGCGTGATGCATGCCGCGCTTACCCATGCCCACAATCATGACCGAATAACGCTCGCTCATCGGACTTCTCCTCTAGTTGTAAAAACGGGACGGGCACATGCCCGTCCCGCCTAGTGACACTCTCAGACTCGTCGTTCAGGCGTTGGCCTTGTCCCACTCCATGACCTGCTGGATGACGTAGTCGACCTCTTCCGCGGTCAGCTCGGGGAACATCGGCAGGCTGACGCAGGTCGCGGCGTTGCGCTCGGCGTTGGCCACGGAGCCCACGACGCGCGCTTCCTTGCCCCACGGATAGCCTTCCTGCTTGTGGATGGCGATCGAGTAGTGCGTCTTGGCGTCCACGCCGTTCTTCACCAGGAACTCGACCATCGCGTCGCGCTTGGCCGGATCCTTGACCTCGATGGAGTAGAGGTGGAAGATGTGGCGGTAGCCGGGCGTCTTGTAGGGAAGAATGAAGGACTTGGCGCCCTTCAGCCCTTCCGTGTAGCGGGCGGCCCACTTGATGCGCAGGTCATTCCACGCGTGAATGTGCTTCAGCTTGGCGCTGAGAACGCCGGCGTGCAGATCGTCCAGCCGGCTGTTGAAGCCGAAGCTGTGGACATTGCGCTTGGTCGAGCCGTGGTTGCGCAGGACGCGCACGCGGGCGTCGATGGCCGCATCGTTCGTCACCAGCGCGCCGCTGTCGCCGAAGGTGCCCAGGTTCTTCTGGATGATGAAGCTCGTGGTGGCCACGTCGCTGAGCTGGCCGATCTTGAAGGTG
>CAIKKV010000393.1 GCA_903828035.1 uncultured bacterium | reverse complement strand
CGGGGCTGGCCGCCGCCAGCCCCGAAGCGGTCTTTGTGGTGCCCGCTCCGGTGGAGGCCGCGCTGCGGGAAGAATGGGGATGGGACCGCCGCCGGCTGCGGGGCATGGCGGATGGCGAAGGCGCGGAGATGGCCGGCGTGCGGGTGGATGCGATTCCGGCCGCGCACGAGCGGCTGGTGCGGGACCCCGCCACGGGCGCCTCGCTGTCCCTCGGATTCATCATTCGCGGCAACGGGGTCGGCTTCTATCACGCCGGCGACACGTGCCTGTACGAGGGCCTGCAGGCGCAGCTGCGCGCCTTCCGGCCGCAGGTCATGCTCCTGCCGATCAACGGGCGCGATGCGAGGCGGCTTCGGGCGGGCTGCATCGGCAACATGACCTACCAGGAGGCGGCCGACCTGGCGGGCGCCCTGGAGCCGGCGCTGACCGTGCCCGCCCATTTCGACATGTTCGCCGGTAACGCCGAGGATCCGCTCCTGTTTACGGACTACATGGCGGTCAAGTACCCGGCTTTGAAGACCCATATTCCCCGATACGGCGAGCGGGTGCTCGTTCCCTGAAGGAGTCATGATCGCGTCCTCATGGAAAAAATGGCTGCTGGGAGAGCTCAGCGTCCGGCGGGTTCTCCTGTCGCTGGTGGAGATCTACCTGCTGGTCATGGCGGGCGGGTTCCTGATCTCGGACCGGCTGATGTTCTGTCCGCAGTCGCCGGGCTACCGGCCGGATGAGCCGGGCGTCTTCCGCATTCCGGCTGAGGGCGGCGAGCGGATCGCGATGCTGGAGCGGGCCAGCCGGCCGGGGGCGCCGGCTGTTCTTTTCCTCCACGGGAATGCCGAGGACATCGGGGATTTGAGGCCGTTTTTCGAGGAGTACGCCTCCCGCGGATTCCATGTGTTCGCGTTCGATTATCGCGGCTACGGGCGCAGCGACGGCCGGGCCGGCACGCGGCACGCGCGGCAGGATGCCGAGGCGGCCTACCGGTACCTGGTTGAACAGCGGGGCGTGGACCCGGCGAAGCTGATCATTCACGGCCGCTCCCTGGGGGCGGCTTTTGCCGTCGAGCTGGCGGCGGCGCATCCGGTCGGCGGCCTGGTGGTGCAGAGCGGCTTTGTGTCGGCCTTTCGCACCGTCACCCGGCTGCCGCTCTTCCCGCTTGATAAACTGAGGAGCAGCCGGACGATCCGCCGTGTGCGCTGCCCGGTCCTTCTGATTCACGGCGTGAAGGATGTCATCATCCCTTTCTGGCACGGGCAGGCGCTGTACGGCGCTGCCCCGTCGCCGAAGTTCTTCTACTGGCTGAAGGAGGCCGGGCACGACGACGTGGCGGAGACGGGCGGCGGGGAGTATTGGGGCCGGCTGCGCCGGTTTGCCGCTTTTACGGGCCAGCCGGCGCCTTGACGGGATCGGGAAACAACAGATCGGAGCACGATATGGACGAGTTGGACTATTCCGTTGCGACACAGGTCATCCATAGCGGGTATGACCGCAAGACGTGCTGGGTCCAGACCCGCGGCG
>CAIKKV010000392.1 GCA_903828035.1 uncultured bacterium | reverse complement strand
TAAATACGGACTCGCATAGCTCGTCCCTCCATCACGCAGGTCGTCGCGGAGGGCCGAGTTGCACGAGGCCGGTTTCCGTCACGTTGGTTAGTGCAAGGGCTGAGCCGACCGCTCCGGATACGCCCCTCAATGCCCGAAGTAGGACGGCCCGCGCGGCGACGAGAAGATCGGAATGCCAATGCCGACGGTCACGAGAATCTCCTGGTCGCCCTCGTGCCCGTCGAGTGGATGGAAGATGCCCAGCTTGACGACGGAATGGCCGAGCATCTTGAAGAACCGTTCCACCTCGACGCCCAGGTAGGTCGTATCTGACTCGCCATAGATCGGATCGCCCCAGGTCCGCAGCAGAGACAGCTTCAGGCCTTCACCCACGCAATAGTCGCCCGGTGGCGGGCTCTCCAGATACCCCGAGCCCACGCTGAACTTGCCGCCGCCGACCCCGGCCTCAAATTGCAGGAACGGATCGCGATAGAAGTACCCGCCGTGGTGAAAATGGTATTCGTAGGAGGCGGTGACCCACTCGGGCGCGCTCAACGACAGGCGCACCTGGTCCGTCAGGCGATCGTCGAGCGTGGCCCGCGTCACGACGGGAATAGTTGCGGCCATCGCGAGCGCGCAACACACGCAGGCAGAGCGGTTCATTTGATCTCCTTCACCGGCACCACGGCATCGTTCGCGACGGACGGCAGGCCGTTCGTCACCGAAATCCGGAGGCCGGGCACGGTAGAGGTATGCGACTGCGCCTCGCGGGCCGCGACGGTCACGCCTTTGAGGGTCTTGCTCACGATGCGGAACTGGCGAATGTCCTCCACGTTGACCAGCAGGTGGACCGCTCCATTCCCGAGGGCGGTGCGGTAGGAGTCGCCGCCGTAGGTCAGCGTTCCGCGACGATTCGTCCAGTCGCGCGCCAGCAGGCAGTACAGGCCGCCGACGTGCTTCCGTTTGGCCGGCGACGAACCGAAGAACAGCGACTTCCCGTTCTCGAAGCTGATTTCCAGCATGTCATTCGTGACGCCCACCGCCACGCCCGGCGTCTCCGGAGGGATCACCACGGTGCGGATGATGTCCGTCTGGGTAAGCTGCAGGCGGTTCTCCGGCGTCGCCTCGCCCACCTGGCGCTGGAGATGGCGCTCCAGCACGATCTCCTCCGAGTTGAAGAACTGGATGCGCCGGATCTGGTCCGGCGTCAGGCCGTACTTGTCGCGTATGTCCTGCGTGAACGGCGCCGTGGCGCAGCCCGTGAGGCCGAGCGCAAGTAGCAGGCACGGGATAAGTTTCTTCATGTTTGTCATTCCTGTTTGAGCTGGCCGCCAACGGGGTAGCCCGAATCGTGTGCGCCGGCGGCAGACCGCGCCCGGGCGGGCGGGCCGATGAAGCCATCCGTCCGCAGCTTGCGCACGAGGTCCCGGGCCAGGTCGGCCATGTCTGACGCCTGTATGTAGGCCCCGCCCGGCTGTAGCAGAATCGATGCACGCCAGACCAGGAGGCGCTCGCTCTTCAACTGCCCGTACTTGAACAGCCCGGCCTCGAACCGGCGGGACAGATTGCGGCCCTCGCGATCGACGGTGGCATCGCCCGGTTCCACCACGAGCCAGATCGCCGGCGCGAACTTGGCCATGGCCTCGGCGTAGGCGGAGCGGTCCGATTGGACCGAGAGCGGGATGCGGGTCTGCACCTCGTTCTTCACC
>CAIKKV010000391.1 GCA_903828035.1 uncultured bacterium | reverse complement strand
GTCGGGCCGGGCGCGGCGGATGCGCTCCCGCCCCGCCGCATTCGTCCGCATGGACTTCCGGTAGAACAGCCCGACCGCCACCAGGCTGGCTATCATGACAATCACGATGATGGGGCTCAGGTTGTAGATGAACGCGTTGAACGACAAGTGCGCCCGGGCGCCGATCAGGATGTTGGGCGGGTCGCCCACCAGGGTCGCCGTGCCGCCGATGTTCGAGAAGATCGCCTCCAGGATCAGCATCGGCTTCGTCGGTATCTCCAGGATCTGGGTCACGAAGATCGTCAGGGGCGCGATCAGGATCACGGTGGTCACGTTGTCGAGGAACGCCGAGATGACGGCCGTCAGGACCAGGAACGAGATCATGATCACCAGCCCGTTCCCGTTGGCGAGGCGGGCGAGATGGATGGCCATCCACTCAAAGACGCCGGTCTGCGACAAGATCCCCACGATCACCATCATGCCCACCAGCAGGAAGATCACGTTCATGTCGATCGCCGCCAGCGCGCGCTCGTACGGCACGGCCCCGGACACGACCATCACCACGGCGCCCAGCAGGGCGGCCAGCGTTTTATCCACCTTCTCCGAGGCGATCAGGGTGTAGGTGACCAGGAAAATAATAACGGCAGCAATCATGACACCCCTTACCAGTTCAACACGTTGTCCAGCACATCGTCCCGGTCCACCGTTCCCACCCATTGGCCCTCGGGGTCGACCACGTAGATCTGCGTCACCTTCTTCACGGCCAGCGCGAATATCGCCTCCATGAGCGTGGCGTCGGGCGGCATCTTGCAGAGGGCCGTTTTCATCAGCCGCCGGGCGTCGGAATGCGCCTCTTCCGTGAAATATTTTTCAAACGGATCGAACTCGCGGATGAAGCTGACGCTTTTCAGCTGGTGGAAGAAGTCCGGGAGCCCGAACTCGAAGAGGTTGTCGCAGGTGATCTCCCCGGCCAGGGCCCCGCTCCGGTCCACCACCGGAACCACGTCGAGATTTTCATCGTGCATCAGCCGGCTGACCCGGCGGAGCGGCATGTCGAGCGCCACGGAAACCCCCGGGGCGGTCATGATGTCCTGCACGGTCACGGTGATGTCGAGCGCCAGCTTGCTTTCGGAAAGCTTCTTCAGGGCGTCGGCCGGATCCCGGGCGTCCAGCAGGAGCTGCCGGTGGGCCGGATCCCGGAAAAACTGCGTCAGCCGCGCCATGGCGCCGAGCGTCAGCATGGGGGCGCTCTCCGGGGCCACCATCAGGCACACCAGGTTGACCTGCTCGCTGTTCCCGAAATCGATCGGCGCCTTTAGAATGGCGAGGGCGATGCCCAGCCCCGTGAAGCCCCCGATCCGGGCGTGGGGGAAGGCCAGCCCCCGCCCCATGACCGTGGCCCGCTGCGCCTCGCGGGCGAGAACGGCCGCTTTCATCGTCGCCGCCGAAACCCCGGGGTTGGTCCGCTGCAGGCGCGACCTGGCCAGCGCCTCCACCATCCGCGTCAACAAGGCGTCCTTGTCCAGGGGCTCGTCCGGCATCAGGATCTGGTCGGCCTCCATCACATTCGTCAATTGCATCCCGTTCTCCCGGTTTCACGAACCAGAAGCGGTCACTCCGCCTGGCCGCCTGCGCAACGCTTCCCTTCATCCCATCCCCAGCAGGGTAATTGGTGCGGCTGGAAAATGCCAGCGCCAAACTGGCCCGTCGCAAACCCTCTCTCTATCATTGCATTCCCCCGCCCTTTTTCCTATTCTATGTCCGCCTGCGCAACGGCAAAGGAGCTCCATGACGCGTCTCGTGGCCGATTTTCATCTGCACATCTACAAGATCTATCCGCTCGAGTCCCTGCTCTCCTCCTTGTTCGCCAACCTCAACCGGATCGCCGGCAAGCACCCGGGCGAGACCGTCCTGAAAGCCGCCTTCCTGGCCGAACGCCGGCGCTACCAGATTTTCAACGACTGGAAACGCGGCCTCTTCCGCCTCCGGGGCTACTCCGTCAGCCCGCTCGGCCCCCACACGCTGGAGGTCAAAACCGACAAGGGCGACCGCCTGCTGCTCTTCGCCGGACGCCAGGTCGCCACCGCCGAAAGCCTCGAGATCCTCTCCCTCGCCAACGATCGCGATGTGGCCGACGCCCTCCCCTTCGCCAAGGCCGCGGAGCGCGTGCTGGAAACGGGCGGCATTCCCGTCCTCCCCTGGGCTCCCGGAAAATGGGAGGGGCGCCGCCGCCCCCTCATCAAGGCCGGCATCGAGTCGCTCGCCGGCCGCGGCCTGATGATTTGCGACCCCTCCATCCGCCCCTGCCTGTTCCCGGAGCCCTCCCTCTTCCGCTTCGCCCGCCAGCTGGGCGTTCCGGTCGTCGCCGGCACCGACGCCTATCCCGTCGCCGGCGAAGAGCGGCTGGCCGGCAGCTACGCCTCGCTGCTCGAGGGCGACTTCGATCCCGCGGACGCGGCGGAAGCGATCCCCCGCCTGCTCCGAACCCGCACCTTCACGGCCTGCCGCCGCGCCGGCCGGCGCTCCCACCTGCCCGCGGCCGCTCGCCGCTGGCTGACCCACATGTTCGGCTCCCACCACCAAACGGCCTGACCATGCCAGCCCCGCCCCCCTTCTTCATCCTCGGCTGCCCCCGCTCCGGCACCACGCTGCTCCAGGTGCTGCTCGACTCCCATCCCGCGCTGGCCATTCCGCCCGAAAGCTTCATTTTCGACCGGTTCGGCCCCCTCCTCGGCACCTATGGCGACCTGGCGGACCCCGCCCGCCTCCGAGCCCTCGCGGCCGACGTGCTGGCGGATGAGCGGATCCGCGACTGGGGCCTCCGCGCCACGCCCGCCGAACTGCTGGAGCGGACGGCCGAGCGCTCCGCGGCCGGCCTCTTCGACGCGCTCTTCTCCCTTTACGCCCGGCAGAGCGGGAAGACGCGCTGGGGCGACAAAACCCCCCAGCATGCGCTGCGCATCCCCGAACTGCTGGCGGTCTACCCCGGGGCCCGGATCATCCACCTGATTCGCGACGGCCGCGACGTGGCCGAGTCCACCGCCCGCATCGCCATCGGCCCCTGCAGCATCCTCGCCATCGCCCGGCGCTGGCGCCGGTACATGGAAACTGTCGCGGCGGCCAGCGCCGGCCTCCCCGCCGACCAGTTCCTGGAGGTCCGCTTCGAAGACCTGGTGCGCGACCCCGCCGCCGCCCGCCGCCGGATCATGTCCTTCATCGGGGAAGACGACTCGCTTTGCCCCCCGATCGGGAAAGATCTTCCCCAAACCGGAACGCTGGACCATTCCGCGACATTCGCCCATCACGCCTCGCTCAGGAAAGCCATTTCATCCGGGAAAATAGGCGTCTACAAATCAGCGTTCACCCCTCGGCAGATCGAGCTTTTCGAGGCGGTTGCCGGCGCGGCGCTGCTCCGCCTGGGCTATGCCCGCGCCTTCGCCCGGCCGCGCCCGCCCACGCGGCTCGAGGAGCTGTCCGCCTTCTGGCTGGACCACACCCTTCGCTATCTCCGGAAGCTCAACCAGCCCCATGCGCTTCGTCAGCTCGCCAAGGAGTTGAACCTCGCCCTTCAGCAAGCCGTCCGAAACCGCCGCCGCCGCGGGTGCCGCCATGCCTCTTAACCGACTCCTCTGCGGGCTGGCCCTTGCCGGGCTTCTCCTGATGGGGCTCGCGCTCCGCCTGACGGGCATCGCCGCTCCCAGCCTGCACCCCGACGAGCCCACCATCGGGCGCTGGCTCGAAACCCACGCGGAGCAGGGCGAGCTCCGCGACCGGCTCTACCCCGGCGGATTCTTCACGCTGGCCGCGCCTTTCCGCTCCGCCGGCCTCGCGTGGAACCACCTGCTCGCCGAGCGGGCTTACGCCGCCGGCGCCGCCGACCGGCCGATCGCCCCCTGGAACGACATCCGGTTCGCGCGGCGGCTCAATGTGGGGCTGGGGCTGCTGACGGGGCTCTGCCTGTTCTTCCTGACGCTCCAAATCACAGGGTCCCGGCTCTCCGCTCTGGCGGTCGCCGCCTTCTGCCTCCTGAATCCGGTCCACATCGAACACTGCCATTACGCCGAAACGGACATCGCCCTGCTCTTCGGGCTTTCCCTCACCCTGCTGCTCTGGGCGCGCGCGATTTATTCCGGCCGCGCGCTCTTTATCCTGGTCGGCGGATTCGCGGCGGGCTTCACCGCGGGAACGAAATATCCTTTGATCCTTCTTCTTGTCCCGCTTTTGATCATTCCGTTTGTCAGCCGGAGCAGCGGCCGCGGCACGCGGAGCCTGCGCCGGACATGGGTCTGGCTGGCGCTCTCCCTGTTCCTGTTCGCCCTCGCCCTCGCCTGGACCAACCCCGCCCTGCGGGAGCCCGCCCGGTTCATGCAGGGCCTGGCGAAACAAAGCGAAGGCCTCCGGGCCGAAATGACCCTCGCGCTCGGCGCCGCCGGACAATCCCCGTCGATGCGGTTCCTGTGGCGCCTGCACATGCTCCGGAAACACGCGCTTGACCTGGGGCTTCTCCCGCTGGCCCTCGCCGCCGCCGGACTGCTCGCCCTTCCCTGGATCCCCCGGTTGCGGAAAGCCTGGCCGCTCCTCCTCCTGACGCCCCTGCTGCTTCTGGCCCTGAACCTGCTCGTTTCGCCTTTCATCCGCAAACAGGAGTTCATGGGCTACCTGCCCTTTCTTTCGATCCTGGCCGCGCTTCCGCTGGCGCTTCCCCGGTCCGCCAGCCGCCTCGGCCGGTTCTTCGTACGCGGGCCCGTGATACTCGTCACGCTGATCGCCCTGATGCAGATCCATCTGGACGCCCGCCGCGTGACGAACCTGTTCGGCTGGAAAGACCCCCGCCTGATGGCCCGCGACTGGAACGCGCTCCATGCGCCGGAGGATAAAAGCATCGCCGTCGAGCACAACGCCTCCGTTGCGGCCGAAAGATCCTTCGCCGACCATATTCCCCTGCGGCATGTGGCTGACCTGCGGGAAGGCCTCACGCTGCTCGATCGCTTCCCGGCCGACTACCTGATCCGCAATGAGTTCACCAGCGGCCGCGGACTGGTCGACCCCTTCACCGGAAACTACCGCCCGCGTCACCAGCCGCTCTGGGACCGCTTCCAGGCCCGGGCCCGCCTGCTGAAAACCTGGAGCCCCTTCCCGTTCCCCCGCGCCAACGCCTCCCACGCCGGCCACGCCGTCTCCCTCTATGCCCTGGATCTCCCTCCGGCCTCCCTCGATCTGCAACTCCCGCTGGCCGACCCGATCTTTGTCAGCGAGGCGGGCCGCGAAACGTTCTTTTCCACCGGCAACACGCTGGGCGGGCGCGAATCAGTCCGGGTGACCGGAGTTCCGCGCGAAATCGCAGCGGGCGGCCCGGGCCCCGCCCCGGACCGCCTTTGGGTGACACTGACAACGGAGAAACAGGACGCGGACATCCGCTTGCGCGCATGGGGCCGAACCACCCGCGTGCACCTGCCGCCCGGATCCGCTCAAACCGTCACCCTGGACAAGCCGTGGTGGTGGCTCGTCCCCGAGCCCTACGCCCGGGTGCGCGTGTGGGCACTCGCATCGCCGGGCCTCGCTTCCCCGCCCTGCTGGCTGGGACCGGGCCGCGAGGAAGCCCTGGCGCCGGAAGAAACACGGCGGGCGCTTGACACGCTGGCGCGGGCGTTGCTCTCCAAAAACAACGGGCTCGCCGTCAACGGCCTGCCCGAGTTCGTTTACAACGACTTTGCCCGCATCCGGGACCTCGGCGTGAAGGCCGCCCCCGCGGTCCTGGCCGCCGACAAAATCCGCCGCCGCGATGCCGGAGTCTTGCAAGCGATAAAAAGGGAACAGCTCCGGCGCCTGGGGCGCGATCCCGAAAAGACCTGCCTTTCCGTGTCCCCGTACAGGACGCCCTTCCGGCTCTCGCGCGGAAGCTACCGGCTCACCCTGGATGTCAGGCCGCTGCCGTCAACTGTCGCGGAGGAGCCCACAGGGCCCGACGCCGACCGCTTCGAGCTGACCGACGCCTCCGGCAAAACCCTGCTTGAAGGCCGCTGGCCCGAACTTGATAAAAACAGGGACACCACGCTCTCGCTGGCGCTTCCGGTCGAGCGGGAAGAATCGCCCGAGATATTCCTGATCACGCCCTTTCCGCGAACGCTTTCGATCCGCCGGGCCGAATTGACCTGGACGCTGCGCGACCGGCTTCTCGCCCTTCAGCAGACTTTGTCCGCAAGCGCCAAATAATCAGCGGCGCACTTTCATCCAAAACTTCAGCGCTCCTGTCATCCCGAGCGAAGTCGAGGGCTCTCTCCACGTCAGCTACTATTTTGAAACCGCATCGCCGTTCACCGGCACGCTGCCGAAGCCCTGCCATAGCAGGCCCGGCCGCGAGGACGGGGGCGGCGGGGCGCCCGGGAATGTAAAGATCGCCCAGGGCCCAAGCTGTGCTTCACGGTATGAAACACGACCCGTCTTCAACGACAGCGCCTCGATCTCCTTCTCGCGGCTCCGCACAATCACCGCCGTTTGGCCGTCCAGCTCCATCACGGGGGGAAGCGTCTCGCGCCCAAAAATGTACGGCTGCAGGCTCAGCTTCACCTCGGGCGCCACCAGGGAAAGAAGGCGATTGGATTCCCACCGATCAACGTACACGCGCTTAATCCCATTCGTCTGAATCCACTCGGCCAACTGCTTCAGCTCCGACTCTTGGGGCGTTCGCTCACTCGGGTCGGCAGTCATCGGAAGGAGATCACGCAGGATGATTTTCCCGTTATTGGGGATCTTCATCCGCACGCGGATCGTCCTGGTCAAAATCGGCTCGAACCGGCATTCGAGCCGGAAGGCGCTGCCGCCCCAGTAAAACCGGGCGCCCGACCAGAAATAGCGGGTCACCGGCGTGTCCGGAACCAGGACGGTCCAGCTTTCCGTCTTCTCATCCCAGCTGTCCACGCCCAGGGCGGACGGATAGGACTCCGGGTCACACAGCAGCCGGACGCCCGAAATCAAGGCGGGAGCCGTCCCTGTTTTAGTCGCTTTGTCCCATCCCGCCGCCTTCGCCCGGGTCAGCGGGCCCCAGGAGGCAAGCCGCCAGCCATCCGACGGAGGCCGGGCGTGATAGTGAACCCGCTGTCCCGCCACCTCGGACGACTCGCAGGCGGCGCCTGTCATTTTCAGGAAGGACGAAAAGCCCATGCCATTGTTTAGAACGGCGGGGGACTCCGCCTGCTCCATGGCCCGCGCATAGGGCCGAACCCGCTCGCGCGACACCGGGGAAAACACGAACGCCTCGTTCAGCAGGAAGTTCAGCGCGTGATTGGCCCCCCGCACCTGGTAGTCCGTATAGAGGTGCCGGATATCGTTCGCCTTCAGGAACTCACCCAGCTTCACGGCCTTGGGCATGAAGGCGGCGGTCCGCTCGCGCTCCGGGAGGCGCTTCGGCAGCTCCTTCGCCTGAAGCGCAAGCAGCGCCACCAGGGGAAGCCATCCCCAAAACCGGAACCGGTCCGTCAGCCACGCGGTCGCCGCGCCCGCCAGGACGCCCAGGATGGGAACCAGGATAAGGACGTAGCGGACCGCATCCACGCGGGCGAAGCGCGAGCGGCCGAACAGGATCGAGTAGATGACGATGTACAGGAGGGCGGCGGCCAGATACAGGGCTTCCGCCCGCTTCGCCTTCCGCCAGCTGGCGATCAGCTGGACGATCGCCAGGAGCGCCAGGGCGATCAGCAGCCCCGCCAGCGCATACCGGAAGAGGTCAGGCCCGCGGTGGAACTCCATCAGGCTGGAAAGCCGGGACACGTAAAACAGGCGAAGCCCTTCCAGCAGCGGCGGCCGGTCATGCGTCTTGACCATATCGAAAGTCTGCCAGTGATTCCGAACATTCCAGATCCATAGCGGCAGGCTGCCCAGCACAAACCCGACTCCCCCGGAGATCAGCCGAAGGGAAAAGAGCCGCAGCCGCAGGACGAGCAGAAACAGAAGGGCGCACACCAGGAAAGCCGGAATGAGCAGCGGCGACTGCCACCAGCCAAGACCGGCAATCACGCCCAGAAGCGCAAACTGAAGATGCCCGGGCGGCTGCCCTCCCAAATCGCGGGCCAGCAGACGCAGGCCGTAAACCAGAAGAGCACAGGTCAGCAGCGGAATGGCCGCATAGCCGCCGTCCGCCCAACTTTCAAATTGGAAATACTGGGGCGGCCCGATGACGCAGAACGCCAGCGCCGCCAGGCCGCCGGCCCGGCCCGCCGCCCCGCGGCCCCACAGATAGACCAGCGGCAGGAACGCAAAGGCCGCCAGCGCCGTGCCCATGTTGATCCAGAAGCCCGTCAGCCCGAACAGATAACAGAGGCCGGCGCTGATCGACGGCTCGATCGACCCCATATAGGGAAGCCCGTAAAAGAACACGGGGAACTCCTTCCCCTCCAGCATGTGCTTAACCATCAGGCAGATGATGCCGTGATCCGACGTGTGGGCGTACTCATACACCCAGGCGCCGAAGGTCCGCATGGCCAAGCCAAGCGCCAGCAACATCAGCAGAACAGCGGTTGACCGGCGGGACGGGCTCATGGCTACAACTTCTCCGTCGTTATCAGGCTCGACAGCGCCTCCGCCACCACCGCTTGGCCGGCGGGACTGTAATGCCCGTCCGCAATGAACAGCGCGTCCAGGTCCGGCTGGGCCAAAAAGGCCTCCGTGCAATCCACCACCACGGCGTTGTGCTTGCTCACCAGCTGATGCAGCAGCGCGTCGTTCATCCATTGTTTCACGCGGTTAACCGGATTGCTTGTGTTCAGCCAGCGCCGGGTCGGCAGGTTCACAATGATCAGCGGCACCTGCTCTTTCCGGCAGTCCTCCACAAACTCCCCGGCGATGGCGCTCGCCAGCGGAAGCTGCTCGAGCTTGTCGGCCGCCACATCCCAGGCCACCCGGATGGCGCGGGAGCGGCGCAGGAATCGGGCCGCGGCATTCCGCTCATACTCGCGAGCCCCCGCCCACGCCTGCAAGGACGCCTCCACCTGTCCGGGCTCCGGCGTCGGCACATGGGTCAGGACCAGCTTCCCCCCGCTCAGGACAAATCGCGGCTTGCCGTAGTCCAGCCCCGTTTCCGGATCGACCAGCCGGCGGAACGCCACCGTGTTGCGGGGAATGTCGGCCGAGGAGAAACCCCAGATCACCAGATCCGGCCGCGGCTTTCCGGCATCCGCCAACCACTGCTTGTACAAGAGGTAATGCTGGTCGTGCCCCGTGCCCACGCAGCCGGCGTTCATCACCGCGGGCGCGCCCGCGCGCTTCTCCAGGAGCGCGGCGAAGGCCTCGTCGTCGTTCACCCCGTGCCCGAAGGTGAAGGAGTCGCCCACCACCAGAATGCGCCGGGGGGCCGAGGCGGCCGAGGCGCGCGCGCGCCGACACCCCCTGCCATCGATGGTGATCGCCACATCGAACTGGTTCGACTTGACCTGCCGCCCTTCAAAGCCCGCCTTGTTCACCCAGCCGATCCGGGAGTCGTAGGCAATCCACGGCAGGCGGTTCTGCTCGGGCACGGGCGGCGGAATGGCGCCCAGCGCGGGGAACAGGAGGCGAACGCCCAGCTCGAGAACGCCCCACCCCAGCAGCAGGGTGAACACGGAAAGAAACCATTTGGCCGGAGCGGCCGGCGGCGGCGGTGTGTCACGCATCGTTCTTCCTCCCGTTCAGCCGCCGTTTCAGCCGCCAGCGGTACGCTGCCCGCTTGGCCTGCGACTCGACGGCCAGAATCAAACTCACCAGCCAGGGGGGCCAGCGCATCACCGTGGCGTCGGAGGCCCCGCGCGGAGCCGCCAGGAACTGTTCCGGAGCCGCCGCCACTTCCCGCAGGAACGCCTCGCTCAACACCGGCCGCTCCTGCCAGGGGAAATAGCGCGTCACCTGCGTGGTGAAGCAGTCCAGCGCCCGGCGTTTCAGAAACGTGCCGCTTTGCGCCTCAAGCGTCAGCAGGTAATCCGGCCGCACCACCCGGCGGATGTCGCGGCCCGGAAACAGGCGGAAGCGGGTGTAGACAAAATACTCCAGCAGCTGGGCGCGGCCTTCCCTGACCGCGGGCAGCGCCAGCGCCGCGCGGGCCAGCGCGATGTGATCGGGGTGCCGGTCGAAGCGGAACGGGGCCAGGATCCAGCGGGGATTGACTTCCTCCACGATCCGCTCCAGGGCGGCGCCCAATTCCGCCTTCCGCCGCGGCAGGGAGCCGTCCGGGAAATCCAGCCGCCGCACGGCGGCCGGCGGAAGCGCCAGCAGGGCCAGGGCGGCGAGGGACTCCGCCGCGCGAACGGCGCCCACATCGGGCGCGCCCGGAGCCGGCGCGGGCTTCTTCAAGTCCGCCGACCCGCGG
This sequence comes from uncultured bacterium, assembly GCA_903828035.1. The sequence continues at coordinate 5,241 of CAIKKV010000391.1, read as the reverse complement.
CCGTCGCAGGCAAAGACGACCTGGATGCGGCCCTTGTCGGCCACGCCCTCGAGCAGGCTGCCGCAGCCCAGGATTTCATCGTCGAAATGCGGGGCAAGCACCAGGAGGGGCCCGCTCAGCGGGCCGGTTGGCAGGGGGGCCTGCATTTAAAAGAGGGTGTAGATGAAGGGCGCCACATTGGTGCCGGCCACCACCAGCAAAGCCAGCAGGAGCAGGACCAGGACCATGGGCACGATCCACCAGGCCTTGTTGTGCCTGGCGAACTGGCCGGTCTCCACGAGCAGCCGCCACAAATGTTTAAGGAACAGCATCGGGTCTCCTCGCCTTAATCCAGCACGTAATCCTGCCGCCAGTCCCGCGCCTCCCGCCAGGGCGGCTGATCCTCTTTGCGCAACAGCCAGGACCCCAGCACCAGCCGGTCCATCTCGGTCCGCATGAAGCAGCGGTAGGCGTCCTCGGGCGTGCAGACGATCGGCTCGCCGCGCACGTTGAACGAGGTGTTGATGATCAGCCCGCAGCCCGTCTTCGCCTCAAAGGCCTTCAGCATGTCGTAGTACCGCGGATTCGTGGGCCGCTCCACGGTCTGGACCCGGGCCGAGTAATCGACGTGCGTGATCGCCGGCACATCCGACCGCACCTGGTTGATCCGCTCGCGCAGGGGGGCGGGCGGGCCTTCCAGCCCGAGGCAGCGCTCCTTCCGGACCGGCGCCACGAGCAGCATGTAGGGCGAGGGGCGGTCGAGCTCGAAATAGTCGCTCACCCGCTCCACCAGGCAGGCGGGGGCGAAAGGGCGGAACGACTCGCGGTACTTGATCTTGAGATTCATCACCGACTGCATCTTCGTGGAGCGGGCGTCCCCGATCACAGAGCGCGCGCCCAGCGCGCGCGGGCCGAACTCCATGCGGCCCTGCACCAGGCCGATCACCTTCTCGGCCGCGATCTCGTCGGCCATCACGGGCGCCCATTCGGCGTCCGTCAGCCGCCGCGCGGGATAGCCCCTGGCCTTCAGGAAGTCGCCGATCTGGTCGTCGCTGAAATCGGGGCCGAGGTACGCGCCCTTCATCGCATCGCGGACGCCGTCGGCCTGGCGGGGCTGGCCCTTGATCTGGTGCCAGGTGAAGAGGGCCGCGCCCAGGGCGCCGCCGGCATCGCCCGCCGCGGGCTGGATCCAGATGTCCTTGAACGGCCCCTCGCGCAGCAGGCGGCCGTTGGACACGCAGTTCAGCGCCACGCCGCCGGCCAGGCACAGGTTCTGCTCGCCCGTCACGGCGTGCACGTGGCGGGCCATGCGCAGCACCACCTCCTCGGTCACGACCTGGATGGAGCGGGCCAGGTTCATCTCGCGCGCGGTGATCTCCGCCTCCGCCTTGCGGGCGGGGCCCCCGAAGAGCGCGGCGAACTTGTCGTTCGTCATGGTCAGGCCGTCGAGGTAGCCGAAATACTCCATGTTCAGCCGGAACGACCCGTCTTCGCGCAGGTCCAGCAGCTTGTCCCGGATGAGATCCGCGTAGACCGGCTCGCCATAGGGCGCCAGCCCCATGAGCTTGTATTCGCCCGAGTTCACCCGGAAGCCGGTGAAGTAGGTGAAGGCGGAATAGAGCAGCCCCAGCGAATGGGGAAATCGGAGCTCCTTCTGGATGTCCAGCTGGTGGCCGTCGCCGCGGCCGTAGGAGCTGGTGGCCCACTCGCCCACGCCGTCGAGCGTGAGCACGGCCGCCCGGGGGTAGGGCGATGGATAAAAGGCGCTGGCGGCGTGCGCCTCGTGGTGCTCGGTGAAGAAGAGGTCCTTCGGCATCGCGTACCCGCAGGCGGCCAGGGCCTTTTCGATTTCCAGCGGAATCCACAGCTTCTGGTTCAGCCAGAGCGGCACGGCCATCATGAACGATTGCAGGCCCGCCGGCGCCACCGAGAAGTAGGTCTCCATGATGCGCGCGAACTTGGTCAGCGGCTTGTCGTAAAAAGCGACCGCGTCAATGCCGTCCGGCTTCACGCCCCCCTGCGCCAAGCAGTAGCGGACGGCGTGGGCCGGGAAGCGCGAGTCGTGCTTCTTGCGGGAAAAGCGCTCCTCCTGCCCCGCGGCCACAATCTCCCCGTTGCGCACCAGGACGGCCGCGGAGTCGTGATAAAAGGCGCTGATTCCGAGAATATTCATCAGAACTGCTTCCGGTAGTCGTCCGGCCCCTTCACGGGGCGGCGCGGGGTCCAGTACGAAGCGGGCGTGTCCGGAAAGCGGCGGTTCATCGGGTCTTTGCCCCGGGCGGCGAGAATCAGGCGGGCCGGCACAAAGAACAGGTAGAAGAACGGCGCCAGCAGCAGCCAGCTGAGGCCCTGCCCCACCCAGCGGCCAAAGACCTGCAACGCCCGGTCAAGCGCGGCGAACGCCCGGGGCGCCGCCAGGCCCAGCGCCACATTCACAACCGCCAGCACGCCGAGCACCCGCGGCAGCACGCGATGATGGCCGACATAATAAAACAGCGCCGCCACCGCCAGCATGATGAGCGCCTGGGTCAACGCCTTCGTCCGGAGGCCGCCGGATCCGCCGGAGACCGCCTTGGAAGTGGCGTCCCACGGCCAGACGGTCTGGCGCACGACGTTCTGGATTTCGTCTTCGGTCACGCTCATGCGCCTTTCAGGTAGCCTTCCGCCCGGTACCACTCCGCCGTGCGGCGCAGCCCTTCGTCGATGCCGACCTTGGGGTCGTAGCCCAGGTCCCGGCGGGCCTTGTCGATCTTGAACGCCCGGTTCTGGCGGTACCAGTCCACCCGGCGCGGGAAAATGGGAGGCGCGATGTGGAACGGGGCGCACACCTTTTCGCAGACGTGGCCCAGGACGATGAGCGGCCAGACCGGCAGGTTGACGATCCTGACCGGAACGCCCATGGCCAGGCCGGCCCGGCGCACCAGCTCGCGGATCTCGAAATACTCGGCGTCGGCGATCAGGTACGCCTGCCCGTCGCCCTTGCCGTCCGGCGTGGCCAGCATGAAGGCGTCCACCAGGTTGTCGATATAGAGCGGATGATAGAAGGTCCGGCCGCCGCCGAACATCGGGAACCAGCCCTTGGCGGCGCGGCGGAAAATCATCATGAACCGCTCGGGGGTCGCCGGGCCCGTAAATGGCCGCGGGCCGGATAATGGTCCACTTCAGGCCCCGCGCCGTATACGCGTGCAGCGCCTCTTCACCCTGGTACTTGGTCCGCTGGTAGTAGTCGGCCGGCTGGATGGGCGCCTCCTCGCCGGCGGGCGGGTGGTCGATATTGCCGTGAACGCCGCAGGTGCTGCAATAAATAAGGCGGCGGACCTTGGCCTGGACGGCCGCTTCGGCCACCGTGCGCATGCCCCCCACGTTCACGTCGTCATAGAACGTGTTCGGCACGTTCATCTCGCGGAAAGCGGCGGCCAGGTGATAAACCGTGTCCACGCCAGCCATGGCGCGGGCCACGACGGCGGCGTCGGTCACGGAGCCGATGATCACCTCGGCGCCGGCCTGGCGCAACTCGCCGGTCCGCAGGCCTTCCTTGTAATCGAGGGAAACGACGGCGTGCCCTTCCTTCAAGAGCCTGAGGCAGAGGGCCTTGCCCGTAAATCCGGTTCCCCCGGTGACCAAACACTTCATCGGCTGCGACTCCTTGCGTTCCCCGCTGATTAATCCCTATTTATGCCATTTCCGGCGATCAATGTCAATTTTCGGGGCGTCCTTCGTTTATATGGACACGGCGGTTCCCCGCCGTTAGCTCCATGGTTCTTGCGCCGCTGGCCGGCCCCCGACTTGAATTATAGTTTTTTCCGGGCCGCCATCTGTCTATAATACCTGACTTTCAGCACGCATGCAAAAGGAGCCCTCATGACCGCCCCGATTCAAGAGCCCGCCCGCTCCACCCCCGTTCTGGCCGAACTGGATGTTCTTGTTGCCGGCGGGGGCCCCGCCGGATTCTGCGCCGCCATCGGCGCGGCCCGGGCCGGCGCGCGCGTTGCGCTGATCGAAAAACACGGCTTCCTGGGCGGCATGATGACCGCCGGCGGCGTGCTGAACATCCGCCAGTACAACGACAAGCAGCACCTGGTCGTGGGCGGGATCGGCCTGGAGTTCGCCCACCGCCTGGCCGAGGCGGGCGGCACGGAGCAGAAGCCCGAGACGGGCACCTTTCTCCGGCAGGAGCCCGAGATCACCAAGTGGATCATCCAGGACATGCTGCGGGAAGCCGGCGTGCAGGTGCGCCTGCACACCCTTGCCTGCGGCGCCCTCACCCGCGGCAGCCGGCTTGACGGCCTGATCGTCGAAAGCAAGAGCGGGCGCGGGGCGCTGAAGGCGGCCGTCACGGTGGACGCCACGGGCGACGGCGACACCTTCCCCCTGGCCGGCGCGGCGTTTGAAAAAGAGGAAACCGCGCTGCAGCCCATGACCCTCACCTTCACGGCCTCCGGAATCACCTTCTGGCCGAACGGCTTCACGGCCGAGGCCAAGGAGAAGATCAATTCCGCCATTCAAGCCGGCGCGTTCCCCTGCCCCAAGAGCCCCTCCCTGTTCGCGATGCGCCGGCCGGGCGAGTTCTATTTCAATGCCACCCGGGTTTCCGGCGACTGCTCCAAGGCGGACGATCTCACCGGGGCCGAGCTGGAAGGCCGGCGGCAGGTCATGCACCTGGCCGCCTGGCTGCGGGCCCACATTCCGGGTTGCGAGGCCATGGAAATCCGGCAAACGGGCGCCCAGATCGGCTTGCGGGAAAGCCGACGGCTGAAAGGCTTATATACGTTAACGCGCGAGGATGTGCTGGGCTATCGGGAGTTCGGGGACGCCATCGCCCGCAGCGCGTACGCCATCGACATTCATCAGGCCGGCGGGCCGGGCGGCGAAATGACCTATCTGGACCCCGGCCGCAGCTATGGCATTCCCTGCCGCTGCCTGGTTCCGGAAACGGTCGATGGCCTGCTGGCCGCCGGCCGCTGCCTGTCGGCCACCCACGACGCCCTGGGCTCCGTCCGCGTCATGGCCGTCTGCATGGCCACCGGCCACGCCGCCGGCGTGGCGGCCGCCCTGGCCGCCGCCGCTCACACGCCGTCCCGCTCCGTGCCCGCCGCCGGGATCCGGAAAGCGCTCTCCGCTCAGGGCGCCATTTTGTAATCCCGCGCCGTATCCGGCGCGGCTACGAAGAGACCCTGCGGGCTTTCTATATGGAAACCACCTCGCGCGCCGCCCAAGCGAACGACAGTGAGCCGGGCGCGCGATGGCTAACCGGTTGCGGCG
>CAIKKV010000390.1 GCA_903828035.1 uncultured bacterium | reverse complement strand
TTGTTTTTCATACCCTGTCGAGTGACAGGTTCTTCAAAAAACATCCAGCACTAATTTCTCAGGCTATGGGATGGCAGTGAATAAATATAAGGAAATTTGCTTTTGGCGAAAATGGCGCCAAGATTCGTAAATGAATAATCCCCCCACAAACCCGGAAGCGCCAAAAGAACGTAAAGATCGCAAAGACCGACGTTTCTTTGTGTTCTTTGCGTTCTCTCGCGGCGGTTCAGTTATTTGTTTCAGGTCTACGAATGTTTTACAGGTTTCCGAGCCCATTTCCGGGGAAGTCATTTGTTTGTTGTGATGATCGACACGCTTTGAGTTTGTAAAAAGATTTTGAGGAATACAGAAGCGAAGCGCAAGCGCTAACTGGGCTGTCCCTCAAATCGTTATTATCCGAATCGATCTTGCGCATCCGGCCGACGCGGAGGTCGGCCCTCCAACGCGGCGCGAGCGTGATGGCTGGAGTTTGGCCCTAACATGACATCCGCCAGCGCCTTTCGCTCACGGCCGGGAACGGCCGTCTCCATGCGGAGCAATCCGTGCAATGGACACGGCGGTTCCCCGCCGTTAGCGACTGACCCCAATCGCCAGAAAGCTCCTATGAAGGCGTCGCAGCGCTCCGCCCTCCATTGCTTCGCGCAGACTTGATCTCCGACAAGCCGCTAGGACAGGCGTTCCTTGAAATCCCGGTAGCCGAACTCGCGGATGATCCGCAGGCCGGCGCCGCCTTCGTCCCAGGTGGCGATCGACGGAAGCCGCGCGCCATTGAAGGTGGTGTTCTTCACCATCGTATAGTGGGCCATATCGAGGAACACCACCGTGTCGCCCGTTTTCAGCGGGGCATCAAAGCTGTACTCCCCCACCACATCGCCGGCCAGGCAGGTCAGGCCCGCCAACCGGCAGGTCCAGGCCTTCTCCCCCGGCTTGCCCGCGCCCACCACATTCGGCCGGTACGGCATCTCCAGCACATCGGGCATATGCGCCGCGGCCGAGGCGTCCAGGATGGCCACCGGCAGATCCGCCTCCACCACGTCCAGCACGGTCGCCACCAGCCAGCCGGTATTCAGGGCCACCGCCTCGCCCGGCTCCAGATACACCTGCAGATGCGGATAGCGCGCGCGGAAGCCCGTCACAATCCGGACCAACCGCTCCACGTCGTAGTCGGACCGCGTGATGTGATGCCCGCCGCCAAAGTTGATCCACTTCAGCCGACCGAAAAACCCGGAAAACTGCTCTTCCACATGCGCGAGCACATTCTCCAGCGCATCGGCGTTCTCCTCGCACAGGCAATGGAAATGCAGCCCCTCGATGCCCTCCAGCGACTTCCCCTCGAACGCCTGCCGGCGAATGCCCAGCCGCGAGCCCGGCGCGCAGGGATTATAGATCGCCACGGCCACCTCGGAATAACCGGGATTGACGCGCAGCCCCGCGCTGATCGGGCGGGTAGCCCTGGCCAGCGCAGGCCGGAACCGCTCCCACTGGGAAAACGAGTTGAAAACAATGTGATCGCAGAGCCCGACCAGCTCGGCGAAATCGGAGTCGCCATACGCGGCGCTGAAGGCATGCACCTCGCCGCCCATCTCCTCGCGACCCAGCCGCGCCTCGCACGCCCCGCTGGCGCAAACGCCGTCGAGATACTGGCGCACCAGCGGATAGACGCTGAACATGGAAAAGCCCTTCTGCGCCAGCAGGATCCGGCAGCCGGCCCGGGCCTTGACGTCCGCCAGCAGCCGGAGGTTGGCCCGCAGAGCCTGCAGGTCGACCACGTAACACGGCGTGGGGACGGCTTTCCAGTCGATCACAGGAACGTCTCCACCCAGGGCAGCCCGTACGTGTTCAGGTCCGCCATGAAGGGATCGGGATCAAACTGCTCGGTGTTCCAGACGCCCGGCCTCTTCCAGGTGTCCTGGAGCATCATCTTGGCGCCGATCATCGCGGGCACGCCGGTCGTGTAGGAGATGGCCTGCGCCTTGACCTCCTTGTAGCACTCGGCGTGATCGCAGACCTGGTACACATAATAGGTCCGGGCCTTGCCGTTCTTGACGCCCTTGATCATGCAGCCGATATTGGTCTTGCCCGTGTAGTTCTCGCCCAGCGAGGAGGGCTCGGGCAGCACGGCCTTCAGGAACTTCAGCGGCACGATCTTCTGGCCCTCATACTCGACTTCGTCGATGCGGGTCATGCCGACGTTCTGCAGCACGCGCAGGTGCGTCAGGTATTCCTGCCCGAAGGTCATCCAGAACCGGATCGCCTGGAGCCCCGGGATGTTCTTCACGAGCGACTCGAGCTCCTCGTGATACATCAGGTACATCTCCTTCGGCCCCACCTGGGGGAAGTCGAAGGTCTTGTGCACGGTCAGCGGATCGGTCTCTTTCCAGGCGCCGCCCTCGAAGTAGCGGCCGCGCTGGGTGATCTCGCGGATGTTGATCTCGGGGTTGAAGTTGGTGGCGAACGCCTTGCCGTGGCTGCCGGCGTTGCAGTCCATGATGTCCACCTCGTGAATCTCGTCGAAGTGGTGCTTCAGGGCGTAGGCGATGAAGATGTTGGAGACGCCCGGATCGAACCCGCAGCCGAGCAGGGCCATCAGGCCCGCCTTCTCGAAGCGCTGCCGGTAGGCCCACTGCCAGGAGTACTCGAACTTGGCCACGGTCGGCGGCTCGTAGTTGGCGGTATCCAGGTAGTGAACGCCCTCGGCCAGGCAGGCGTCCATGATGGCCAGGTCCTGGTATGGCAGGGCGACGTTGAGCACCAGGTCGGGCTTGAAGTCGCGGATCAGGGCGGCGGTCTGCTTCGGATCGTCGGCATCCACGGCCGCGGTCCGGATCTTCCGGGACAGCTGCGCGGCCAGCTTGTCGCACTTGGCCACGGTCCGGCTGGCCAGGCAAATCTCGCCGAATACCTCGGGAAGCTGCGCGCACTTGTGCACGACCACGCCCCCGACCCCGCCCGCCCCGATAATCAATATGCGTTTCATGGTGTCCTCCCGCTCAGGCTTCGTAATAGGTGTAGCCGCGCAATCCGGCCGAATAGGCCTCCAGGATATCGCGCCGCTCCTGGGGCGCGATCCGCTTCCCGCGGACCGCGTTCTCGGCCAGCTCGCGGAACCGCTCGATCATGTCCTTGGGCTCGTACTCCACATAGCTCAGCACGTCCGCCACGGCGTCGCCGTGGATCTCGTGCGAGAACTCGATGCCGCCCTCGGCATCGCAGGTCACGGTGACCACGTTCGTGTCGCCGAACAGGTTGTGCAGGTCGCCCAGCGTCTCCTGGTAGGCGCCGATCAGGAAGGCGCCCATGAGATAATCCTCCGAGCCGCGCAGCTCGTGCACCGGCAGGGCCTCCTTGACGTCGTGCAGGTCGATGAACCGGTCGATCTTCCCGTCGCAGTCGCAGGTGATGTCGGAGAGCGTCGCCAGCCGCGTGGGCCGCTCGTCGAGGCGGTGGATGGGCATGACGGGGAACAGCTGGCCGATGGCCCAGGAGTCGGGCAGCGACTGGAAGACGCTGAAATTTCCGTAATAGATGTCGGCCAGCACGGTCTCGAGCTTCTGCAGCTCCTCGGGGATGTACTTCAGGTCGCGCGCCTCGCGGACGGCCTTCTCGACGATGTGCCAGAACATCTGCTCGCCCAGCGCCCTCTCGCGCAGCGTGATGGCCCCGTGCATGAAGCCGGTGCGCAGCTCGTCGCGATAGTAAACGGCGTCGTGGTAGCATTCCTGGAGGTTCTTGGCCGTCATGTTCGTGTCGGCCACTTCCTTCAGGTTGCGCAGCGCCTCGGGCGCCTTCGGGTCCAGCGCGTCCGGGGGCTTGTGGGAGCTGTAGCGGGCCGTGTCGAGGATGTTGAAGAGCAGCACGGAGTGGTAGGCGATCAGGGCGCGGCCCGACTCGCTGATGATGACCGGGTGCTTCACGCCGACCGGGTCGGCCACGCGCATGATGCCCTCGATCACGTCGGTGCAGTACTCCAGCACGTCGTAGTTGCTGCTGCTGGGGAAGTTCGTGTGGGACCCGTCGTAATCGACGGCCAGGCCGCCGCCGATGTCGAGAATGCCCATCGCCGCGCCTTCCTGGACCAGGTTCACGTAGATGCGGGCCGCCTCGGCGATGGCCGCGCGGATGTGATCGATGTTGGGAATCTGCGAGCCCAGGTGATAGTGGAGCATCTGGAAGCAGTCCAGCATCTCGCGCCGGCGCAGCTCATCGACCACGTCGATGATCTGGGCCGTGTTCAGGCCGAACACGCTGCGGTCGCCGCCGGACTCGGTCCACTTCCCGCCCGCGCGGGCGGACAGCTTCACGCGCACGCCGATGCAGGGGCGGACCCCGACCTCGGCCGCCACCTTGAGGATCAGCTCCAGCTCGCCCGGCATCTCAAGCACCAGGATGGGGCTCAGGCCCATCTTCTGGCCGTAGAGCGCCAGACGGATGAACTCCTCGTCCTTGTAGCCGTTGCAGACCAAGTACGCCTCCGGATCGTGCAGGTAGGCCAGCGCGGCGATCAGTTCGGCCTTGCTGCCGGCTTCCAGCCCGTGGTGCCAGGTCCGGCCATGGCGGCAGACCTCTTCCACCACCTGCTGCTGCTGGTTGACCTTGATCGGGAACACGCCGCGGTACTGGCCCTTGTAGGCCAGGGACTCGATGGCGCGGTGAAACGTCTCGTTGATCAGCCGGATGCGGTCGCCCAGGATGCTGGTGAACCGGAGCACCACGGGCAGCATCATGCCGCGCGCGTGCAGGCCTTCCACGATGTCGGTGAACTTGACGTTCACCGGCTCGCCGTTACGCCCCGGCAGCCGGGCCATCACCACGCCGTCCGGGGAGATGTCGAAATAGCTGCTGCCCCAGGTCCGGATGCCGTACAGCTCCACCGACTGGTCCACGGTCCAGCGTTCCAGCGAATCGTTCTTCATGTTCATGACGCCACCTGCCTCGGGCCCGTGCCCGTTCTACCACACCCGCCGCACCGGGATCCCGGCATCCGCCAGGGCCGCTTTGATAGCCTGGATCTTGTACTCGCCCGTGTGAATCATTCCCGCCACGATGGCGGCATCCGCATGCGCCTCGCGGAACACGTCCACCACGTGGGACGGCCGCCCGGCGCCGCCCGAGGCCACCACCGGGATGTGGACGCCTTCCGCGATCAGCTTCGTCAGGGCCAGCTCGAACCCCTGCCGCGTGCCGTCCGCGTCCACCGAATTGACAACAATCTCGCCCGCGCCCAGGTCCTCCGCCTGCCGCGCCCAGGCCAGGGCGTCCAGGCCGGTCCGCTCGCGGAAGCCGCGGATGGTCACCTCGTAGCCGCTGGGGAAGCGGACCCGGTCCTCCGCCCGCACCGGATCCATGCCCAGCACGATGCACTGGCGGCCGAAGGCCTTGGCGCCTTCGGCGATGATGGAGGGGTTCAGGACGGCCAGGGAGTTGACGGAAATCTTCTCGGCGCCCGCCAGCAGCACGCGGGACATGTCCTGGATCGTCGAGATGCCCCCGCCCACCGCGAACGGAATGTGGATGGCCTTCGCCACCTCGCTGACCATCCCGATGTCGATCGGGCGGCGCTCCGCCGAAGCGGTGATATCGTAGAACACCAGCTCGTCGCAGCCGTCGGCGCAGTAGCCGGCCGCCATGGCCACGGGATCGCCCAGGTCCACGTTGTTCTGGAACTTGACGCCCTTGGTCACGCGCCGGTTCTTGATGTCCAGGCAGGGGATGATGCGCTTGGTCAGCATGAGCCGTCCCACCCCGCGAAATTGGTCAGCAGCTGGAGCCCCACCCGGCCCGACTTCTCGGGATGGAACTGGGTCGCCACCACGTTCCCGCGGCCCAGCACGGAGGCAAAGGTGAATCCGCCGTACTCCGTGTCGCCCAGCCGGTCGCCGGGATCGGCCGGATCGGGATAGTAGCTGTGCACGAAGTAAAACTCGCTCGCGGCGGGGATGCCTTCGAAGACCGGATGCGGCCGGCGCAGCGACACGGCGTTCCAGCCCATCTGGGGCACCTTGATCCGCGGATCGTCAAACTGAAACCGGCGGGCGGAGCCCCGGATGAGCCCGACACAGGGCACGCCGCCGTCTTCCTCGGAGCTCTCGAGGATGATCTGGGTCCCCAGGCAGATTCCCAGGAACGGCACGCCCCGGGCGGCGGCGGCGCGCAGGGCTTCGACCAGGGAGCCGGCCCGCAGCGTTTCCATGGCCGAGGCGGCGGCGCCGACTCCCGGGAACACGATGCGGTCGGACTCCCGCACGACCGCCGGATCATCGGTGATCCGGACCGGCACGCCGAGATGCTCGAAGGCCAACCGGACGCTGGTCAGGTTGCCCGCTTTATAGTCTACGAGGGTTATCATGACAGGATGAATTAGCATACCACGCATGGCGCAAACTGCAAGAGCCTGCCCGAAAAAATGCCAGTGAAATCAGGTGTTGACATTCCCGGGCAAAAGCGGGATGATACACGATTACGGCGCTCAAAAGGCGGCCGCATCCGGGCTCAGCTGGTGTCATGGTGGGGAATCGGATATAACAAAGTAGTATATGACACACGAGGAGCTCAGATGGACATCTATGTCGGCAACCTTCCCTACTCCGCTACGGACCAGGACCTCCAGACACTGTTTTCACAGTATGGCAAGGTCACTTCGGCTCGCGTGGTGATGGACCGCGAAACCGGTCGCGCCAAAGGCTTCGGCTTTGTCGAAATGCCCGAGCGCGCTGAGGCCGAGAAGGCCATCCAGGCCACCAATGGCGTGGATCTGAATGGTCGCGCCCTGCGCGTCAACGAATCCCAGCCCAAGCCCCGCACGGGCGGCGGCGGCGGCGGTGGCGGCGGCTTCGGCGGCGGCCGCGGTGGTGGCGGCGGCGGCGGCGGACGCTGGTAGTCGTTGCTCCGGCAACGATCACTGAAAAAGGGGGAGCTTCGGCTCCCCTTTTTTTTTGCCAAAATCAGCTCCGCGATCTGGTTGGCGGCCATTTCTTTTCGGTATCGCTATCGGTATCGGTATCGGCCAACTGGATAGTGCTGCTCAGACGATATTCCTGGGCACACCGGCCAAAAAGGCGCGGGCGTTCTCCACGACCGTCTCCATCAGCCGGCGCCGGGCCGCATGCGTGGCCCACGCGCAGTGGGGCGTGATGATGCAGTTTTTCGCCGACAGCAGCGGATTGTCCGCGGCCGGCGGCTCCTTGGACAGCACGTCCAGGCCCGCTCCGGCAATCCGGCCGCCATTCAAGGCGTCCGCCAGATCCTGCTCCTCCACCAGCGGCCCCCGGCCCGTATTGATCAGGTAAGCCGACTTCTTCATCAGCGCCAGGCTGGAGGCCTTGACCATCCCCGTGGTCTCGGGCGTCAGCGGGCAGTGCAGCGTCAGCACATCGCTCTCCCGGAACAGCTCGTCCAGGTTGCCCGTCACCCGGATTCCCGGTGGCGCCTCCTTCGGCCGATGCTGAAACGTCATCACGCGCATGCCGAAGGCCTGGCCAAGGGACGCCACGGTTTTGCCGATGCGGCCCAGGCCCACGATCCCCAGCGTGCGGCCGTCGAGCTCCACCAGCGGGGAATCCCAGAAGGAAAAGTCCGGGCTCCGGGTCCAGCGCCCCGCCCGCACCGCCTCGGAGTGGGCGCCGGTGTGATGGCAAAGCTCCAGAAGAAGGGCGAAGACCATCTGCGCCACGGACCGGGTGCCATACTCCGGAACGTTCGTGACCACGATTCCCCGCTCCCGGGCCGCCGCCACATCCACCACGTTATAGCCGGTCGCCAGAACCCCGATATACCGGAGGCGCGGCAGGGCGGCGATCGCCGCGCGGTCCAGCACCACCTTGTTGGTCAGCACCAGTTCGGCGTCGGCCGCGCGGGCCAGGACGTCCCCCGGCGCCGTGCGCGGATGGACCTCGCAGGGAATCAAGGCCTTGAGCGCGTCCCACGACAAATCGCCGGGATTCAGCGTGTACCCGTCCAGAACAACCAGTTTCATGCCGTCCCCTTTTCTTCTTCAATACAGCGACGGGCCAGCTGCCGGCGCGCCAAGGCGGCCGACTCGCGGACCCCGGGATAGTCCGGAAGCCGGCTGATGATCGCATCGAACAGCCCCCGCTCCAGCAGCCGGCGGCAGGTGGCGGCGTAAGCCATGTCGAAGGCCCACGACAGGAGCTGAAGCCCGAAATCGGTCCGGTTGCGGATGTCGGTATAGGAAGCCGTGCGCCCCTGCCGGATGCATTCCACGATGGCCGGATTCGGGGGCCCCTCGGGCGCGACATGCAGGAACACCGTGTCGTTTTTCTCGAAGTCCCCGTTCTCCAGGGCATCCAGGATCACCTTGAAGATATCCAGCTTGTCGGCGTCCCGCACGATGTCCGTGAGCCGGCGCTCGGAGGGCGTCAGGTTCTCCGGCAGCACCCGCTTGTTGTGGTACCGGACGGACGCCAGCAGATCGCTCCGGCCGGGCAGGTCCAGCCGGACAAAGGAGGGATCGTCGCAAAGCGCGGCGTAGCCCCGCTCGCCATGATCAACCGATCGCGGGTCGGAAAAGGTGCCGTAATCCCGGAACTGCGGAAAGCGCCCCACGTCGTGAAGGAGCCCCGCCGTCTGCACGAACAGCACCTCGCCCGGCGTGGAGCCCGACTCGCAGGCGATTTCCGCGGCATTGGCCGCCACCCGCCGCGAGTGCTGCGCCTTCCTTTGCAACAGGGCGTGCAGCTTGCCGTCGGGCCCGGCAAACCCGGCCCCGTAGTCGCGGAACCAGTCCCGTATCACCAGCCATTGCGATTCCTGCATCACGGTTTCCCCGCCCTCACTTTTTCAGGCCGGCGCGGCACTCGGCCAGCAGCGTTTCAAAGCGGCGGCCGTATTCGACATAGTTGGCGTAGCGGTTTTCGGCATAGGCGGAGGACGCCGGCTCGTGGTGCACCACGGCCAGGTGCGGCTCCATGGAAATGCCGCCGTCATAGCCCCGGCGCAGCAAGTCCGTGACGATGCGCCTCACGTCCCCCTGCCCCTCGCCGGGGAACGTGTAGGTCGTCTTCTGCGTGTCGTTGTTCCAGACGCCGTCCTTGATGTGGACATAGGCTACATGCTCGCGCACATGGTCATAAAACTCCCAGGCGGACTGCTTGGGATACGGCTCCGGCTTGCTGCGATCGTCCGTGAACACGGGGTTGCCCGTGTCGTACACCAGCTTGAGGCCGGGCACCTGCTCGACCAGCTTCCGGGTGTAGGTCCAGCCCATGCCGCCGTAATTCATGCAGTTCTCGTGCACGGGCGTCAGCCCGGCGTCGTTGAACATCCGCACCAGCTCGCGAACGCGGCGGAAGCGCTCCTCCTCCATCTGGTCGTCCGGCTTGCGGTCCTTCAGCACGGCAAAGCTCATGATGCGCACCAGCTTGGCGCCCAGCCGCTGCATGCGGGGAATCGCGCGCCTCGTCTCCTCCAGCGAGCTGTCAAACGGATCCGTGATCGGCTTGCCCCAGTTGGCGATGGCGGAGCCAAAGCAGTTGACCGAGACGCCCGACTCCGCCAGCGCTTCGCAGACCGTCTCGAACTCGGCGTCGCTGATGTCGTGGATGTTCTTCCCGAACACCCCGCGCGCCTCGATGAACGTCCAGCCCAGCTCCTTCGTCGCCTTGATCTGCCCCTGGATATCCGTCGCCGCCTCATCCGCAAAACCTGTCAGGTACATGCTCGTCTCCTAGTTCTGTTTAAGCACTTCCAGGCGGCTGGCGAGGGCCAGCCACTGCTCCACCGACAACTGTTCCGGCCGGGCCCGGGGATCCAGCCCCAGCGCCTCGAGCCATGGCATCGACACGTCCGGCGCTACGCGCAGCGGCTCCGGAGCCCGGTCCAAAATGCCCTGCAGCTGCTTGCGCCGGTGCTGGAAGGCCTGCCGGGTCAAGGCGCAAAAAAGAGACGAGCCCCGCCGCACCGGCCCGTCCGGATCGCGTGATGACAGGCGCATGACCGCCGACCACACCCCGGGCGCCGGATAAAAGCAGGAGGGGCTCACCTTCTTGCGCCGCTCCACCCGGTAGCCGACCCCCGCCCAAACGCTCAGCATGCCGTAGGCCTCGTCGCCCGGCACGGCGGCCAGCCGGTCGCCCACCTCCATCTGGACGGTGACCGCCATCAGGACCGGGGGATTCGGCGCCTGCATCAGCTCCACGAGCATCCGGGTTCCCGTGTTGTACGGCAGGTTGGCCACCACCTTGTTGATCCGGTGCTCCGCCAGCAGCGCGGGAATATCCAGCTCCAGGAAATCGCCTTCCACCACCGCCACCGAAGGCCGGGCCGCATAGCGCCTCTTCACGTGCGCGGCAAAGGTCCGGTCCTTCTCCACGGCCAGCACAAAACCGGCCCGCTCCGCCAGGGCGTCCGTCAGCACCCCCAGCCCGGGGCCGATCTCCAGCACGCGGTCTTCCGGCTTCAGATCCGCCGCCCCGGCCACGATCTCCACGATATGCGCATCGATCAGGAAGTTCTGCCCCAGCGCCTTGCTGGGCGTGGCGCCCAGCGCGGCCAGGGTCTCGCGCACCACGCGCGGGCTGGTGAGCTTCTCCGTCATGTCCGGCCCCGCCCCGCCGCCCAGGGATTCGGGCGCCGAGCCAGCCGCGCGGCCAGCCGGACGGCCTCGATCATGCTTCCCGGGTCGGCTTTCCCGGACCAGGCCACATCGAAGGCCGTTCCGTGATCCGGAGAGGTCCGGACAATCGGGAGCCCCAGCGTGACATTGATGCCGGAATTGAAGGCCAGCATCTTGAGGGGCCCCAGGCCCTGGTCGTGATACATCGCCACCACGGCGGCAAAACGGCCCTGGCAGGCCTGGTAAAACACCACATCGGCGGGAATCGGGCCATCGACCGGAAAGCCCCGGCGGCGGAGGGCGCGGATTTCGGGAATAAGGACCGACTCCTCCTCGTGCCCCAGAAGCCCGCCATCGCCGGCGTGCGGATTGAGCGCACAGATCGCGATGCGCCCTTGCGGATAACCCAGCCAGGGCAGGCTCTCCACGGTCAGCTCGGCCGCCTCGCGGATGGCTTCCGCGGTGACGGCGGCCGGCACCTTCGCCAGGGGCAGATGGCGGGTGGCCAGCACCACGCGAAGGGCGCCTCCCGCCAGCATCATGGCATAGCGCCGGGTGCCCGTGAGGGCCGCCAGCATTTCCGTGTGGCCCGGAAAGCGGATGCCGGCCAGGCCCAGGCCTTCCTTGCAGATCGGGGCGGTCACCAGCCCGTCAAACCGGCCGAGCAGGCAGCCCTCCACGGCGGCCTCGATCCAGGAAACGGCGGCGCGGGCCGCAGCGCCCGACGGCCGGCCGGGCCGCAGGGCCAGGCGAATCGGGCGGGGGTCCCAGAGCGAAACGGCGGCGGACGGCTTTTCCGGATTCCAGTCGGGAAGCGGGCGGACGCGGCACAGCCCGGCGGCGGCATCGGCCACGGCGCGGGATCCCACCAGGACGCGGTGAAGGGAGGCCGGCCAGGCCGGGTCGAGCGCCGCCCGGAGGGCAACCTCGGGCCCGATCCCGCCGGCGTCGCCCAGGGTCAGGGCCAGGACCGTGCTCCGTTTGCGCGGGCTATTCATCCCAGATGG